>JBBQCU010000514.1:0-1717 GCA_038319065.1 Methylococcales bacterium | reverse complement strand
GCTTCAAGTTTTATTTGGAGTGTCAGGTTTAATCGAGTTGAGATTTTAATGAGAGGGCTTGCTACTCAAGCCTTAGCAGGGTAAGATATTGAATTTATTTATGTAATGAAGGCTGCTAGTCTTTATTGCGCATTGTTTCTGTTGGCTGTTTGCCTTGGCGGGCTTGTCTCGGAAGCACGGCTCAATACGAAGATATGTAGCGCATGGGCTCACCCTGTACTGGAAACAGTTTCGCTATAACATGCTGAAGTGAGTGTAAACTAAATAGTTTCATCTGATGAATGGCCTGCGCTCAATCCTCACTGCTGTGTGCCCAGCTAGTTTACAAAGTTTTAAGATGTATGAAGTTAGGGGTTACCATTCTCAATCAGCCTCGCAGCTCAATAATTTCGATAATGGCATCTGCAAATCACTAATTTTTACCCGACAATCATACTCCAGGATAGTCAAATTAAAACATAATGGCTCAGAATATCAATTACGTTTTACGCACCTCGCGATCAAAATTTCCATGTGGTCCACAACATCTCCTGTTATCATTTTGGAGGCATCGCGATTTATTATGGGGACTTATTCTCCGGGATGTATCAGGCCGTTATCGAGGTTCTTTTTTTGGCATTATTTGGTCATTCATACAGCCTCTAATAATGTTGGCAATCTACACTCTTGTCTTTGGGGTGATATTACAGGCAAAATGGGCTAATACATCTAATAGCCTGGAGTTTGCATTAGCATTGTTTGCCGGTTTGATTGTATTTAATTTTTTTGCCGAATGCCTAAATCGCGCACCTGTTTTGGTAGTATCTAACCCCAGTTTTGTGAAAAAAGTGGTCTTCCCGCTTGAGGTATTTCCCTGGGTGTCACTTGGTTCAGCTTTGTTTCATATGATCATCAGCGTTATGGTCTGGATGCTTTTTTACTTATCAGTAAGAGGCCTATGGCATATTGAGCTGCTTTATTTGCCGGTTGTGTTGCTGCCTTTGATCTTTCTGATCCTGGGTCTATCCTGGTTGTTGAGTTCGATAGGCGTTTATATCCGCGACATTAGTCAGTTGACTGGATTGGTTACTACAGGACTTTTGTTTTTATCCCCGGTTTTCTACGATATTTCGATGATCCCTGCAAAATTCACATGGTTATACCGTCTTAACCCCCTTACGTTTGTTATCGAACAGGCGCGACACGTTATGCTTGAAGGCATCATTCCGGATATGGTGGGGTTGGCAATTTATACATCCGTTAGTCTTTTGGTGGCGTGGTTGGGGCTTGTCTGCTTCCAGCGAACTCGCCATGGTTTTGCTGATGTAATATGAATGGAAATAGCTATAAATGAGTGATGTCGCAATTCGCGCTAATAATTTAAGTAAAATTTATCATGTTTATGAGCGGCCCAGGGATCGTTTGTTGCAGTTGGTTGCGGGCTGGCGTAGAAATTTTTTTACTGAATTCTCGGCTTTGCAGGATGCGACATTTGAGATTATGCGTGGCGAGGCTGTAGGCATTATTGGCCGTAACGGAAGTGGCAAGAGCACTCTTTTGCAAATTATTGCCGGTACACTTTATCCCTCTTCAGGAACTGCAGAAGTGCATGGCCGTATTGCTGCATTGCTTGAGCTGGGATCCGGCTTTAATCCCGAGTTCAGTGGGCGGGAAAACGTCTACTTAAACGGCAAAATTTTGGGCTTAAGCCGAAAGGAAATCGATGACCGATTCAATG
>JBBQCU010000513.1:0-1878 GCA_038319065.1 Methylococcales bacterium | reverse complement strand
CATAACCTAAGGTATCCAGTTCTGTTTTTGGATGCAGAAATCCTTCAATCGGGGCGACAGCCACTAATGACCTGGGAGCTGCCAACAAAACCGGCTGCCGCAACTGTCCGTCCCAGGAGCGAAACGATAAAGGATTGCCTTTGTACCCCTGTAACGCAAACGCATCACTCAACATATAGTCTTTAACCCGTTTTGTATCATTGGATTGGGTGCGTGTTGCTGCCTCACCGATCGCTCTAGCGGCTAAATAAGCGGCATAATCCTGCTCTTCCATCCAGCGACCCGCTTTTTCCTTGAAGCGATTTTGAATCTGCACCGCACCCCATTGCTCGTGAGTTCGATGCCATGCCGTCGCAATCAGACCCTGGGTGCCAATCACAGGCCGCGGAAGCCAAGTTCGATAGTCAAGATATTCGCCAAACTGGCCTTGTTCGTCAGCAACCACCAATACATCATAGTCATCGGCCTGGGTAAAGACTGCCACATCCGATTGCGCAGTGCGCCTGGCATCATAGGTATGCTCCCAGGTTTTTTCCGCCACTATGTCCATGCCGAAACGCTTGGCAGCGCGTTTGACAGCCTCGGCAAATAAACGATCTTCCGGAGTAGGCCCGATGACCAGGAACCACTTTGTCCAGCGTTTCTTCATCATATACTGCGCCAAGGCATCAGCCCGCATGGCCCTGCTGGGCAACATATGTAAAACATTACTGCGGCATTGCTCATTGCGTAATGCATCATCCATTGTTGCCACATCAAATAACAGCATTGGCTTTGCAGCAGACAATTCAGCGAGCTGATTAACTTGATCCGCCGGCAAGTTAACCACGACATATTGAAATTTATCGGCAAGCTCTTTGTTAAACGTATCAATAACATTAGCATCCAAGGGCACAATAAACTTTTTCAAATTAAATTGCTGGCCGGTAAATTCTCCGGTGGTATTGTTATCATCAATACCCAGTTCTACTCCTATAAGCCCCTTGTTTTTAATAAAAGGATCCAAATTGGATAACGGTGGCGGTGCGTTTTGCTCCTGTGTTAAATAAGCAATATTAATGGCTTGTTTAGCTTTCGCATATACAAAATTCACACTCATTAACTGAATAACTAATAAAATATTAAAAATTATCCGAACAGCCATATTGATTGATCGCATCATTACCTAACAATAAAAAATTGATATTTTCCAATTCTAACGGATTCACGAATTTTTTTTTGGTTTTCGTAAGCGTTTATTGCAAGCAGCAATTCATAATTACTCTTGATACCTTAGATTAATTCACTCAAACTTTAACCATCATCATTTTGTCCAGCCCGATTTTCATAATCCAGGCTGGAATTTAAAGGCCTACCCAAGATGACACACCAAACTTTAAGCGCCATAACCCTCTATCCAGTCAAATAATTAGCCGGAATTAATGTAACCCGCTGGCCGGTTACCAAAACAGGACTTGAGTACGACAGAAAATGGATGCTTGTTGACAATGCCGGGCAATTCCTAACCCAACGCCGGTTACCGCGAATGGCTTTGATCAAAACGACACTAACCGGAACTCACTTAATCCTCTCTGCATCAGGCATGGAAGACCTGTCACTACCCCTAAAGCCGGCTGATGGCAAAATTATTAAATGTATTATATGGAACGACCAGTGCAATGCGCTTAGGGTATCACTTGAGGCAGATCAATGGCTAAGCCATTTTTTAAACCAGAACTGCCGGCTGGTTTATCAACCGGACGAGATAATTCGCCACGTTGATCGCGATTATGGCAGCCAAACTGACAACGTGGCATTTTCTGACGGCTTTCCATTTCTGATTATTTCAGAAAACTCACTGGTTTCATTAAATCAGGAGATGCAGTTAAATTTACCGAT
>JBBQCU010000512.1:0-1887 GCA_038319065.1 Methylococcales bacterium | reverse complement strand
AGAATCAGGTTCAGATCGGGCTGGTAAAATTCCTGAATGAATCCATTGATGAATTTGCCTCTTACAATGTTACTCGAGTACCTGCCATTGAGTTTACTCAAGCTATGATTTTTGTTGTAGTCCGGTTGTTTAACAGCTTATATGACAAACCGGTCAGACATTGAGTATGATATTATTCCATTGAAAAAAACTCAACAGGCAGGTTTATTATGAATGACATATCGATTGAACAAAAAGATGCAGAGAAATTGCAGACACTAAAAAAACTGACGGCCGGTGTTTACCTGTGCCAGGCACTAACTTTCATGCTGGCAGGATTGCCGTTGCTGCTGGGCGTGGCGATTAACTTCTACAAACGAAAAGAAGTGCAGGGGACTTGGCTGGAATCTCATTTCAATTGGCAAATCACAACTGTTTGGGTAACGTTGGCAGGGTTTGCAGTGTCCGGGGTGACTTTAGAAATGGGTGTTGGTTTTTTTATTCTGATTGCAACAATCATGTTTCTAGTCTACCGAATCACCATTGGCTGGTATGCCTTGAATGATGAAAAGCCAGTAAAAAAATGGAATTGATTTTATATTCAAGCTAATGAGAGTCACCTTCTTTGAGATTTTTGTGAAGACGGCGCAAGGTGGCTAAGTCGGCATTTTTACGCGCTTGCTGCACCTGGGCGAATATCGCTTGAGTTCAGCTTGCTGTTCCGGTGTGAGCGCATCCAAAGGTGATACGCCTTCATTGGGATCATGGCTTTGTTGGTAACTTTCGGTTTCTTCTTTAGCGGCTTCAAAGGCCTGATTGTCTTAGGTTTTACCGGTTTTTTGCGCCCTTTTTGCATAAACAAGTTCACGTAAATGCAGGTATTGCCCAAGAATGTCGCCAATGATGCTGTTTTGCCGTTTGCTGAATTGCTCGATTAACTGCTCCGTTTCAATTTGTTCAGTGGTTAAGGCGATAATTTGCGCTTCCAGGGTGCGCAATGCTAAGCGTAATTCTGCATTTTCGGGCGATTCATAGGGCGTTAAAGCCATGCCTTTTGCCAATAGTTCACTAAGTATTTCCTCTGCATTTTCCCGACAGTCGACTCTAGCGAACCAATTGACACTACCGGCCAAAGTCATTTAAAAAGTCAAAATAAAGTATTTTAATCGCTATTCCCCATTAAATTCCCCTAGTTGATATTTAAATTATTTTGTGTTAAAAGTCGCATAAAATATCAACTCTAAACTTATCGTGAGGTAGGTACAAAAAGTCGTGGATCCAAATCCACAGAAAGCCGGACTGCAGAGTGTGACCCTTATCGTCTTACAGCTCTGCCCAGCGAGATATCTCGTGCCCTTGTGCTTGAAGAGAAGACCGCTACCTTTAATCCTTCGGCATTAAGGCAGAAAGAAACGCATGCTCTGATGGTCGCTCAACGATGGTCAAGGCACCGTGAGTGGTTCGTGTCAAGTAACCACATGGAAATCAGGTTTAATAGAGACACTGGCGCCGTTATAGAAGCATTAATAATCGTAGCTTAGAGCTTCCTATAAAAATACATATATCTCAGCTTTTGACGGTAGAATCAGGGTTTGAAAGGGCGGTCTTTAATGAAATTAATGTAATATTTTACAGCGTAAATGGCTCTTAAAAGAAGTAATTAGAGCAAAGACACCGTTCCATCCATTACTGGAGGTATGTCATGAAAACGAATTCCATCCAAAGGTTTATCTTGCCGGCAGCGTGTGATGCACTTCTATGGTTACGCATCTCTCTGGTCATTGTTTTAATAGTTGGCAATTTAACTAATTCCAGTAATGCCCAGGAGGCAAAACCGTTTTTGCAGAGCCAGAAAAGCAATACCAATAACGACATTTATAGCAAGCGATATAGCGATGCTATTCTGCG
>JBBQCU010000511.1:0-1988 GCA_038319065.1 Methylococcales bacterium | reverse complement strand
CTATGGTTAATCCGGAAAGGCATTATTCAATGGCATATCCCTGTTTCGTTATTACTGACAGTTGCGGTGTTGGCCGGCATTTTTCATGTCATGGACGACCAACATTATGTCAGTCCATTTCTACACATAAATTCAGGTGCGCTGATGTGCGTGGCATTTTTCATAGCCACTGATTATGTCACCTCACCCAATACTCAGGCCGGACAGCTTGTTTTCGGCGCAGGTTGCGGGCTTTTGATTTTCGTGATTCGCACCTGGGGAGCGTATCCCGAAGGAGCAGGGTTTGCCGTGTTGCTGATGAATGCCGCGACACCGCTGATAGATCATTACATACGCCCTCGGATTTACGGGCGCGATCGCAATGGCAAGCCCCTTGAAATCCCGAAATCGTAGTCGTAGGCCGGAATAAACCGGTTGTAACGTCAGCGAAAACCGGTGCTTCCGGCAAACAGGATGCACGCCGGAAACACTTATTCTTGCTAACGCTCGGAAAGTCTTATTCCGGCCTGCCAAACTGTTGTTTTAAACCAGAGCTTAGTTCATGAAAATTGACCCAACAACAATACAACGCTTAAAAACGCAAGCCACCTATTATCTGGAATGGTTAAAACGTTGGTTGGAGCCATCAAATTTGGCACGACTAAGACCCAAGCTGGAATTTCAAACCGGCATTTTAGCGGGTTTCGCCTTGCTTGCCAGTGTGTTGCTCGGTGTAACCAATTGCAGTACGGAAGACACAATTCAACAGCGGCTCAACGAAGATTTAATAAAATCGCTGGAAGAAGTCGTACCTGCCAGCTTACATGATAATGACATGCTGCAAGACACGCTGACGATCCCGTCTGCCGGCTTTAATATCGGTGCCAAAGAAACCACGGTGTATCTGGCGAAAAAGTCCGGCAAAGTCACCGCCGTGTGTTTTAAATTTATTGCACCTGACGGCTATTCGGGTGCAATAAATATGATTATGGGCATAGACCGTGACGGAAATATTTTGGGCGTGCGCGTGCTTAGCCACAAGGAAACTCCCGGTCTGGGCGATAAAATTGAAGCAGCCAAATCAGATTGGATCTTGAATTTTGCCGGCCGCTCCCTGGACAATTTAACGCCGGCACAATGGGCGGTTAAAAAAGATGGCGGTGTATTTGACCAGTTTGCCGGGGCGACCATCACCCCGCGCAAGTCGGTACAAGCCGTTAATCGCGGCTTGCAATTGTTCAAAACGCATCAAGCACAACTTGTTAATCCTTGAGGAAATGGCCATGTTCATGTCAGAAACCTATCGTAAAATCGCAGGTGACGGTATTTGGAACAACAATATCGTCTTCGGTCAAAACCTGGCGCTGTGCCCCTTACTGGCAGTGACGGGCACAGCAACCAATGGGCTGGGCATGGGTTTGGCTACGCTGGTAGTCATCACGGCCTCCAATGGCCTTATTTCACTGACGCGGCATTTAATTCCCAGTGAAATCCGCATCCCGATTTTCGTGCTGCTCATCGCCGCGCTGGTGACTTTGGTCGATATTTTAATGAATGCCTGGGCGCATGAACTTTACAAAGTCCTGGGCTTGTTTATCGCCTTGATCGTCACCAACTGCGCGCTTTTAGGCCGGGCTGAAGCCTTTGCTTCCAAACAGCCGGTAAAACATGCCTTGTGGGATGGCCTGATGATGGGCCTCGGATTCACTCTTGTGCTGGTAGCGCTGGGAGCGGCGAGAGAAATAAGCTCTGCGGGTACGCTATTCGCCAATGCCTCATTGTTGCTGGGCGAATCGTTCAAGTTTCTGGAAGTCACCGTTATACCCAATTACAAAGGCTTTTTATTGATGGCGCTGCCGCCAGGCGGCTTCATTATGCTGGCTTTTATTATTGTCGGTAAGCGTATGATTGACCAAAAACTCGCGCAGAGAAAAGAACAACCCGCTGAATTAAGCGAAGCTATAACTGAATAAACGAGGAGACATTGTTATGAACGTCGGTGTTTGTTA
>JBBQCU010000510.1:0-2054 GCA_038319065.1 Methylococcales bacterium | reverse complement strand
CGTTCTGTGGAAGGACTGGCTCGTTCGCCGATACGCTTGATGAATCCGTGTCTGATCACACGCAGATGTCACGGCGAGCCAGTCGGCTGCCGGTCGTGATTCCTCGTCAAGAGCGGCAGGGCCCTATTCACTTGGCAGTGGACTCAACAGGACTGATAATTTATGGTGAAGGCGAGTGGAAAGTACGCCAGCACGGGGTGGGCAAGCGTCGTGCCTGGCTTAGAGTTCATTTGGCTGTGGACGGGCATGTCAAAGACGTTATTGGTGTTGAGGTTACAACAATGGACTGGAGATGATTTCGGGACTGGTCGAACAAGTCGAAGGTGAGATTGAACAAATCGACGCCGATGGCGCTTATGATACCCGCCATGCGTATGAGGTTACAGCAGCGCGGGAAACCAGGCTAGTCGTGCCCCCGGGCGAAAACGCCGTGCCTTGGGATAAAGACCATCCGCAGAATGCGGTGCTTGAGCAGGTGGTCCACGGGGCATGGCGGAATGGAAGAAAGAGTCGGGCTATCATCGACGTAGTATCGCGGAAAACGCCATGTACCGTCTCAAGTAGCTGCTTGGCGATAACTTGGCCTCGCGTTTGTTTGAAACCCAGGTCACCATTGAAAGTTGTTGAAAGTTGTTCTTGACAAATAAATTTAAAAGTTTAAGTATAGCCAACCCTAGATAATAACCCGTTAGGCGTTTACTTTTAAATCAATTTGGAGAAATAATGATGGTAACGAACACACTCAAACAAACTTACCTTAGAGGATACTCATTTTGTTGATTTATCAAGGACTTTTGGAGATGTGAACAATGGTCCGGGCTGCTGAGATGTTTGGTAAATGGTATGCGAGCATACCCTAATAACTCAAAAATCGGTTGATCTAATTTCGTAAAGAGGGAAGTGCATTCATGACTGCTGACATTGAAAGCCTAGTATTGGAAAACTTACGCTTTATCCGCGCGGACATCGCTGAACTGAAACGTGAAGCTGCGGCAACCAACCTGCAACTAGCGGCGATGGGCCAGCAACTCGGGGCACTAACAACGGCGGTCTACGGCGGCAAGTCGGAAATCGACGAACTCAAGCGGCGCATCGAACGTATGGAACGGCGACTGGAGTTGAACGACAGCCATTAACTTGATACGTCCGTACGGAGGATAAATTGTAGGGTAATGGTATGGACTCCTCCTATCTATCGGCATCGGTGTGCCAGACTGATAGAATTAATGCATCAGACAAACTAGCGGAGGTGTCCATTTCATTGCATTACGGTTCTACTTGCTACCCATCCTACCGTACCACATTTATTTAGATAAACCCACCTCAGTTTCAGGCGGATTCATGCCGAATATATCCCATAAAAGAATCTCGATTTCCGGCAAACTGCGCAAAGACAGCAGTTCTTGCGGTCCAAAGACGTCGCCAGAGCCATAATATCCATCGTTTTGTAAACAGAATCGCTGTACGTATTCTTCCAGTGGGTCGATGACAACATATTCGCGCACGCCAGATCGTTCATATAATAATTTTTTTTCGCGCATGTCTTTAAGCGCCGTGCCAGGTGACAATACCTCAACAACCAAGCCGGGCGCTCCCTGGATATTTTTCTCGGTTATTCGTTAATGCCGCCTTGCGTTAAATGAGCGGGCTCTAACAGTTTTTCCAATTCTTCCCGGCTTAATGCAGTCATTTCAGCGGCCACTTCAATAATAGGGCGGCCCTGTTTATAAGCGGCTTTTGCCACTTCAGCGGCTAAGGCGTAACCGATAATGGGGTTTAGCGCCGTCACCAAAATGGGGTTTTTTGCCAGGGCTTGTTGCAGGTTACCGGTTCTGACGGTAAAACCGGCAATGGCTTTATCGGCAAGCACTACAATCACATTAGCCAGAATATCGATGCTTTGCAAAATATTGTAAGCAATTACAGGCAACATGACATTGAGCTGAAAAGCACCGGATTGACCGGCAATGGTAATCGTCGCATCGTTGCCAATGACTTGGGCGGCAACCATGGCAACGGCTTCAGGGATTACCGGATTGACCTTACCTGGCATA
>JBBQCU010000509.1:0-2142 GCA_038319065.1 Methylococcales bacterium | reverse complement strand
AGACCGAATTGTTGTGCTTCGTTTTCCTTGTCATCTTCCTGGGCAGGGTCTTTCATTGCTAAAATATCGGGATGAATCGCTACGGCGTTATCATCAAAATTGATTTTAGCATCCAACGCCAATAGATCGCCGCTATGAGTTTCTATCAAGGGATTAATTTCAATTTGACTGGCATCTTTTGCCAAAAATAAATCATACATACCTTGCATTATTTTTCCCAAGGCTTTAACTTGTTGTCCTTTAAGACCCAAAGTGTAAGCAACTTTTCGACATTGAAAGGCTTGCAAACCTGCTGCAGGATGAACTTGTACTGAAATGATTTGCTCAGGCGATTCATGCGCAACTGTTTCTATATCCATACCACCTGCCGCCGAGGCGATAAAAATAATGCGTTCACTGGCTCTATCAACCAGCGCACTCAGATATAACTCTCGTTTGATCGGGTAGATTTTTTCTATCAACAGTGAGTTGATGGGTAATCCTGCGCTATCGGTTTGAATAGTAACCAGCCGTTTGCCTAACATTTCACGGCTAAACTTGACGACTTCAGCTATATTTTTAGCCAGCTTTACACCGCCGACTTTACCTCTGCCGCCTGCGTGTACCTGAGCTTTGACAACCCAACCATCACCGCCTAACTCTCTGGCAACCTGCTCGGCATTATCCGGTGTTGTCGCCTGCTTTCCTTCTGGAACAGGTATTCCATAAATTTGAAACAACTGTTTGGCCTGATACTCATGAATATTCATTTATTGCTCCTAATTGACCGGTAAAGTCCGGCGAGTTTTTTCTTAAGTTTTTGCATCAATGCTATGATTGTTTCAATCCACACCCGGCAATTAAGCCGGGATATTTAATATTCTAACCAAGTCCCTGCAAAACGCTATCCCTAAAACCAACATGTCTGCAAATACCACTGAGATTATCTTTCCCTGTCCACTTTCGAAGGGCTACGGTATTCCCGCCCAGCAAGCCTGGTTATTGCTGAGTGTTTTTTTATGCTATCGACTGACACTGGCATGTCTGTTCATTTATTTACTTTACAGTCAATGGGGTTCTTCTTTAATCAGCATCGGCAATAGCCGCTTATACAGTATCAGCAGTTATAGTTACTTGATTATTTCGGTTATATCAGCAGTATGCATAATCTGGCGTCTTACAAATTATACCCTGCAAGCGCAACTGCTTATTTTTTCAGATATATTGATTCTTACCCTGTTAATGCACGCTTGTGGCGGCGTCAATAGCGGCATGGGTACACTGCTTGGGGTTTCAATCGCATCAGGCGGATTATTAATCGGTGGCCGCTGTGCTATGTTTTTTGCAGCCCTGGCCAGTTTGTCTGTGTTGGCCGAGCAGATTTTTGCCGACTATACCGGTAGTTCTCAATCGGCCTCATATACTTATGCAGGAATGCTTGGCGCTTCGTTTTTTACCATTGCCCTGCTGTCTTACATCTTGGCAAAACGAAGCGAACAAACCCTGCAGCTTGCTGATCAACAAAAAAACACCATTATTAAACTCGAAGAACTCAATCAGTATATTATCCAGCATCTGCAGTCAGGCATCATCATTACCAATAAAAACCAACAAGTTCAGATGGCCAATGAAGCCTCATTACGATTGTTAAATTTATCAGCATTACCTACCAGTTTGGGTGATATTTCAGAACATTTGTCGCAGGCATTCGAGAGTTGGCTAGCCAATCCTGAACAGGATTTTGTGTTGTTACAAATCTCAAACCGGCCGGAAATTCATAGCCGTTTCATGCCTCTGCCAACAGTTCACGAATTTTTTTACATGATTATTTTCGAAGATATTGCTCTTTATAATCAGCGTTTACAACAAAGTAAACTTGCATCACTAGGCCGTCTCACAGCCAGCATTGCCCATGAAATACGTAATCCGTTAGGTGCAATCAGTCATGCCGGACAATTGCTCTCGGAAAATCCATATTTATCGGCTCAGGATCTGCGCTTAACGAAGATTATTCAGACCCATTCCGGCCGGGTTAACCATATTATTGAAGATATCCTGCAGCTTTCCAGACGATCTGATTCAAGACGAGAAAAGATTTATTTAAAGCCATGGCTAATCCAATACATGAGCCATTTTATGCTTGAACAGGATATCAGTGCTGAT
>JBBQCU010000508.1:0-2232 GCA_038319065.1 Methylococcales bacterium | reverse complement strand
TTTGGTAATCTATTCAAGCGGGAACCGGAGCTTGAACTCAATAAACCTTCGGATAATAAACCGAACGGTTTCAAGCAAAAAAGATTTATATACATTGCGCTATTTTTTATCCTGATGGTGTCCTTGTTTAATAGCATCAATGAAGTGCAACGCGACGAAATCCCCTACAGCCAGTTTCTAAAACTGGTCCAGGAAGCAAAAATTGACAAGGCTGTAGTGACTGAAAGATTGATTACCGGTGTTATCAAGCCTGATGATACCAAAATGCCCGGCAAACCTTTTGTGACGGTACCCTTATGGCAAAATGATCTAGCGCAAATGCTGGCAAAGAATAAAGTGGACTTTGTGGTCAGAAGCGGAGATAACTGGCTGACCAATATGCTTTTCAACTGGGTTATTCCCTTCCTGATCATTGCGTTTATCTGGTCGTGGATTATGCGCCGGGCGACTACCGGGGCGCAGTCTTTTCTCAATTTGGGCAATAAAGTCCGCATCCATCAGGATACCCAGACCAACGTTACTTTTGCCGATGTGGCAGGTGCCGATAGCGCCAAACAGGAACTGAAAGAATCCATCGATTTTTTAAAAGCGCCTGAAAAAATCCAGCGACTCGGCGGACGTATGCCCAAAGGCGTCTTGCTCGTGGGCCAGCCAGGTACCGGTAAAACGTTGCTGGCGCGTGCTGTTTCCGGGGAAGCCAAGGTGCCGTTCTTCAATATCAGCGGTTCCGAATTTATCGAACTGTTTGTCGGTGTCGGAGCCGCCCGCGTTCGCGAGCTGTTCGACCAGGCACGCAGCAAAGCCCCTTGTATCATAATTATCGACGAACTGGACGCCATCGGCCGCTCACGCGGCGGGCCCGTGGTAATGGGTGGACACGATGAGCGGGAACAGACCTTGAATCAGTTGCTGACCGAAATGGACGGCTTTGATACCTCGGTCGGTGTGGTGGTCATGGCGGCGACCAATCGCCCCGAAGTGCTTGATAAAGCCTTATTGCGTGCCGGCCGTTTTGATCGCCAGATTGTCGTTGATAAACCGGATTTGCAAGATCGTATTGAAATATTGAAATTGCACACCAAAGCCATGACCCTGGCTGAAAACATCGACATAGCAGTCATTGCCAAGCGCACACCGGGGCTGGTCGGCGCTGATCTGGCCAACATAGCCAATGAAGCGGCGATTATGGCGGTACGGGTAGGTCATAACCAGGTTGAAATGGAAGATTTTGAAGCCGCTATCGATCGTATACTTGCCGGACCCGAAAAGAAAAATCGCGTATTAAATCCGGAAGAAAAACGTCGGGTCGCCTACCACGAGGCCGGACACGCCATGGTTGCCGAACATGTGCCGACAGGCCAACCCGTGCATAAAATTTCGATTATTCCCCGTGGCGTGTCAGCACTGGGTTTTACCTTGCAATTACCCGTAGAGGAAAAGTTCCTCTCTACCGAGAATGAGCTGAAAGACCAGATAGCCATTTTACTTGGCGGGCGCATGTCTGAAGAAATCGTCCTGGGCAGCATCTCAACCGGCGCCCAGAATGATCTTGAAAAAGCCAGTGAAATTGCACGCAGCATGGTTTGCAGTCTGGGCATGAGCAAAAAACTGGGGCCGCTGACTTACGGCAAACGCCAGCAGCTTCAGTTTTTGGAAACAGAAGCATCAGAATATCGTAATTACAGTGATGAAACAGCCCGCATTATCGATACGGAAATAATGGCGCTGGTTGTGGAAGGCGAAACACGCGCACGGGAAATCATCACTAAAAACAAATCGGCCTTGGAAAAACTCGCCAACCTGTTACAGGAAAAAGAGGTCATTAACAGAGAGGAAATGACTGCTTTGCTTGAGAGTCAGTAGACTAATTATTCAGATATAGAGGCAACAGGTAATACCAATGAACAAGCATTTGAAATTAGTTAGAGAATTTCACGGCGCATTGTCATTTCCACAGGCAGAGCAGGGTGAAAACGCGCACTTATCCGAAATGGATATTATTATGCGCCAGGCCTTGCTTATGGAAGAAGGCAGTGAGCTATTTAGAGCCATTAAAGCGGGGGATATGGTCGAAATTTTGGCTGGAATGATCAATCTTTCTTATTGTGCATTGGGTTCTATTGCGATTGAAGGGGCAGATGTTTTGGACCAACCGGTATCATGGCGGCATGATGGTTTTGTTATATCTTTAATGCGGCTTTTTTCCGGCAAGATCAATAATTGTGCATCCGG
>JBBQCU010000507.1:0-2305 GCA_038319065.1 Methylococcales bacterium | reverse complement strand
TTTTAATTCAGTTTTACGGTAAACTTTGGCATAAAGGCAAACGATAGTCGACAACCATGAAACTGTATCAATTACGTTATATTTACGAAATAGCACGGCAGGATTTGAATGTATCACAAGCCGCGGAAGCCTTACATACATCACAATCCGGAGTCAGTAAAGCCTGTCAGTTGCTGGAAGAAGAACTTAATTTGCAAATATTCCAGCGCCACGGTAAACGGCTCACCGGTATTACCGAACCAGGGAAAATTATTTTGAACCTGGCTGAGCGGGTGATGCGCGAGTTGGAGAACATCACTCGCGTAGGGGAGGAATTCACCCAAAAAGAGTCGGGAACGCTCACTGTCGCTGCCACGCATACCCAGGCGCGCTATCGGTTGCCTAATGCAGTTAAAGCTTTTATGCGGCATTATCCGGAGGTTACACTGCATATTCATCAAGGTAACCCGACTCAAGTTGCAGAACAGGTGACAAGCGGCGAGGCCGATATCGGCATTGCAACCGAAGCCATCAGTACCTACGATAAACTGCTTTGTTTGCCTTGCTATCAGTGGAATCGTTGCGTAATAACGCCGCACAATCATCCATTACTCAATGACTTGCCGTTGACACTGGAAAAAATCACCCAGTATCCATTAATCACTTATGACTTTGCCTTTACCGGCGGCTCTTTAGTCAGCCGCGTTTTCAACCAGGCAAGACTGGAGCCGAATGTTGTATTAACGGCGATTGATGCGGACGTCATTAAAACTTATGTGAATCTTGGGCTTGGCATTGGGTTGCTGGCAAATATAGCTTATGACAAGGAACGTGACACAGATTTAAGCATGATAGATGCCTCACACCTATTTCCTCCCAGCACCACCTATCTTGGCGTGCGCCGTGATGCTTTTCTGCGTGGTTATATGTATGAATTTATACAACTACTTGCTCCTCGGTTTGATCGTAGCGCGGTGGATGCGGCGCTTAAATAACTCACGCTTATCAATTGGATTCAGTCATGGCTTTCTAAAACAGGGTCATTCGGATTATGATGTTATTCATTTTTGCCGCAGGGTAACCAACAATGATTTATGATGACGCCTTATGAAAACCAGTAAATTTTTCCTTTTTTTAGCTGTGTGTTCAGCTATCACAAGCTGCGGCCAGCCCGGACCGCTTTATCTTCCGGGTACAACTCCACCGATTCATGTAGAGCCTGAACCCAAACCTGAACCAAAATCCGAACCCAACCCCGAAAAAAACAAATAACCATGGATTATTTTAATTACCGGAACAATGAGCTTTTCGCCGAAGATGTGGCCGTGCAGGACATTATTTATAAATATGGCAGCCCCTGTTACATTTATTCAAGAGCGACATTGGAAAGGCACTGGAAGGCTTTTGAGCTGGCGTTCGGCGATCATCCCCATTTAATCTGCTATGCCGTCAAAGCCAATTCCAATATTGCCCTGCTTAATCTGCTTGCCCGATCAGGTTCGGGTTTTGATATTGTTTCGCTCGGTGAACTGGAACGCGTCATTGCAGCGGGCGGCGATTCCGGAAAAATCGTTTTTTCAGGTGTTGGTAAACGTGAAGATGAAATTTTAGCGGCATTGAAAACCGGCATCCGTTGCTTTAATATTGAAGTCAGTGGTGAACTGGATCGGATTAACCGGCTTGCCGGACACCTGGGCGTTATTGCGCCGGTGTCTTTTCGGGTAAACCCTGATGTCGACGCCAAAACACACCCTTACATTTCCACGGGTTTAAAAGAAAACAAATTCGGCATCGACATTGAACAGGCATTGATTGAATACCGGCGCGCAGCAGCGATGCCAAACATCGATGTTATCGGTATAGACTGCCATATTGGCTCACAACTAACTGAAACACGGCCTTTTCTGGACGCGCTGGATAAAATTCTTGATCTGGTTTCAGTCCTGAAAGCCGAAGGTATTCATTTGCATCATCTGGATTTGGGCGGGGGCTTGGGCATTCGTTACAATGATGAACAACCGCCTGAACCTGCTGAATATATAACAGCGGTTTTAGAGCGGCTAGGCAACACCGGTTTTGAAATTTTACTGGAACCGGGCCGAGCCATCGTCGGCAATGCTGGTATTCTGGTGACTCAGGTTGAATATCTTAAACCCACCGCCCATAAAAACTTTGCCATTGTCGATGCTGCAATGAATGATTTGGTGCGCCCTTCTTTGTATAGCGCCTGGCAGGAAATTATTCCCGTCAATCAACAAAGTAACGCACCCGAACAAGTGTGGGATATAGTCGGACCCGTCTGCGAAACCGGCGATTTTTTGGGTAA
>JBBQCU010000506.1:0-2384 GCA_038319065.1 Methylococcales bacterium | reverse complement strand
CTTTGTCCTTGATGCCAGATAAACCGCCATGTTCTGCCAATTGTCGTTGATGAATAGCCAGTGCTAATTCTGTGCTGATCCATTGCCAGGACATTTATCTTGCCAGAGCTTTTAAGATGTCGCGGTCTTCTCGCATGATGTCTTCAGCGGCACTCATTTGTTTTGCAAACTCTTCATTGTAAGGCGTTAATTTATAACCATCTTCTGTTTCTATTAAATACAGTTTATCGCCTTTGCCCACGCGTAGACGATTAAGCACTTCTTTTGGCAGAACCACGCCAGCCGAATTACCAATACTACGAATCGCTAATTCCATAAACCACCTCTTCAATGTTATTACAACTGTTGTCACTTAGTATAACTGAATTCATTCCTAAAAATGCGTCAACCATGCTAAAATATTTATTTTTAAATAGCTATTTATAAGCCATGCAATTATCTGCCTCACAATTACAGTCGCAACACAAAGCGCTTATTGATGCTCTAAAGCGGGGAGAAGCAGTTGAAATTACTTATCATGGTCAAACGCTAGGTATCGTTCAACCCGTCAGGCCTTCTGTGAATACCAGGGAACAGGAAAATGCAATGGCGAATTTTTTCGGTATGCACCGTGATTTGGCTATTGATTCCGTTGAGGATGAATTACGCACTATCCGTCAAGGCCGCCGGAGTTCCTTGCGTGATCTTTGATACCAATATTTTGATTTATGCTGATCGTGGAGTATTGAGCGCCAAGGAACTCATTATGAATACACAGGAGCGATCAATATCAGCAGTTACCTATATGGAGTATGTGCCGTTCTGCCGCAATAAACGGGAACTTGCTGTTTTTGAAAAAATGCTCAAGGCGCTGCAATTTACGATTCATGAAATAGACCACTCTATTTCTTATCATGCGCGGCAAATGGTCAGGCAATACGCGTTAAGTCATAGTATCGAAATGGGAGATGCACTCATTGCTGCAACGGCGCTGAAGAATCACGAATTACTCTGCACCGGTAATGCTAAACATTTTACGCCTATTAGCGGTCTGAAGCTGGAACACTATTCACCTAATTAAAACATTCTGGTGGCCGAGGTATTCACACGAATCAATCTTCCATCAATGCTTCCAAAGGCGCTGCCTGAAATATGGTCAACCAAACGTAGCGTTTGTAGTTAAACTCAAACAGGCTTATTCCGGTCTACAGGGCAGCATTGATCAAGTTGATATACAATAGGCCGATGGAAAGGGGATCTTCTTCCGTAAAAATGCCTGGAAACGATCGTAAGCTGTAAAGAGAGCCTGTAGCCAGTTGCTGCAGGCAGTTTACTAAACATTTATGAGCCAATGCCATGATCAAAATAGAAAGCAACAGTATTGAAATAAAACAGATGCAACAGAAAATGCAGGAATACTTCCAAACGCATTGGAAGTTATTTTTAACCGAGGGCATTTTGCTTATTGTCCTGGGCATCATTGCGATTTTAGCACCTCATTTTTTTACAGTGGCCATAGTCGTCTCTCTAGGCTGGATTCTTCTGTTTGGAGGTACATTTCTTATCACCCGTGCCTTGCTTTTTTTCCGTATGCCCGGTTTTGGCTTATGGCTATTTATGGGGATTTTGCAGTTTGCCATCGGCTATTTGTTTCTTGCACAGCCACTAAAGGGGATACTGACATTGACAGTGCTGATGACCTTGTTTTTTGCATTGGAAGGCCTCGCCAAAATTTCTTTCGCATTCATGATGCGTCCACTGGCCCACTGGGGCTTTGTGCTTTTCAGTGGTGTGACGGCTTTAATTTTAGCATGGGTTGTTTGGATGGGTTGGCCCGGAACAGCCGAGTGGTTTTTAGGCCTGCTGTTTGGCATTAATATGTTTTTTGGAGGCTGGTCACTGGTTAATATAAGCCTGCGCTACAAAGACAGCCAATGAATGCTCAAGCGGCAAGTATGATATCGATTTAATTCCGTGCAAAATATCGATCTTTAACTAGTTAATTTTTCAAGGGGAAAACCGCCAATGCAGTTTAAAAACATGTCTGTTACCCGAAAGTTATCTGTAATTTTGGCGATTGCCTGCGTAATACTGATTATTGGTCATGAGCTGAAGCTCTATCTTCCTAATCTTGAATTATGGGTCGGCAAACTGGGGGTTTTTGCGCCGCTGGGCTTTATCGCAATATTTGTCGTTCTGACACCTTTTTTTGTATCAGTCGATACCTTGTGTTTTGCAGCGGGTTTGTTATTCTCAATCGGGGCTGCTGAGTTTTATATGGCCATTGCAACCTACCTGGCTGCCGGGTTCATTTTTTTTCTGGGGCGCTATTTATTTAAGGATAGAGTCGTCACTTTCATTGCTAAACATAAGCAGTTAGCTACATTAGACACTACAATTACCAA
>JBBQCU010000505.1:0-2386 GCA_038319065.1 Methylococcales bacterium | reverse complement strand
CTTAAAGTATTTTTGTTTATTTGGTTATTATGTCCGACTTTGATCCGTTCAATGATAATGATGACGGTTTGGCTCTTCAGGAAGCCAAGCCTAAGCTAAAAAAACCGCCATTATATAAAGTAATTTTGTTGAATGATGATTTTACGCCCATGGATTTTGTCATTGAAATTTTGATGGATTTTTTTGCAATGTCTGAACAAAAGGCTACACTGGTTATGCTGCAAATACATACGCAAGGCGTGGGTGTATGCGGAACTTATTCTAAAGATGTTGCTGAAACGAAAGTATGTATTGTCAACGAATATTCCCGTGCACACCAACATCCCTTGATGTGCTCGATGGAAGAAGTGTAAATTTGGAGCGTTTATGTTAAGTAAAGAACTTGAAGTTACGTTAAATACCGCCTTTAAAAATGCGCATGATAAACGTCACGAATTTATCACCGTTGAGCATTTATTACTGGCATTGCTTGATAACAGCGCTGCAGAAGCCATTATGAAGGCGTGTGCTTGTGATATTAAAACGCTACGTGGGCAGTTGACCCAGTTTATTGATGAGACGATGTCGTTGATACCTCAGGGCATCCAGCGCGAAACTCAGCCTACCCTGGGCTTTCAGCGGGTACTTCAACGGGCTGTTTTTCATGTTCAGGCATCCGATAAAAAGGAAGTGACAGGGGCCAATTTATTTGTAGCCTTGTTTAGTGAGCAGGATTCGCATGCGGTCTATCTTTTGAATAAACAGGACATATCACGATTGGATGTGGTTAATTATCTGGCGCACGGAATTTCAAAAACCGATCAGGACAATGAAGCCTCAAGTGACCGCGCATCAGAAGCCGGAAATGCTGATACCGATGCGGGCAGTCCATTGGACAAATATACGACTAATCTTAATGAAGAAGCCTTGCAGGGCCGGATAGATCCATTAATCGGCAGGGATCTTGAACTTGAACGAACCATTCAGACGCTTTGCCGGCGCCGCAAAAACAATCCTTTATTGGTCGGTGAAGCGGGTGTTGGTAAAACAGCTATTGCTGAAGGCCTGGCGAAAAGGATAGTTGAAGAAAATGTGCCTGAAATCCTGATGAAGAGCGTGATCTATTCACTGGATTTGGGTGCGCTGGTTGCGGGCACTAAATATCGGGGTGACTTTGAGAAACGTCTTAAGGCTCTGATGAACCAGCTGAAAAAAGAGCCTGATTCCATTTTATTTATTGATGAGATTCATACTATCATCGGTGCAGGCTCTGCTTCGGGCGGGGTCATGGATGCTTCCAATTTGATTAAACCTGTGCTTGCTTCCGGCCAGTTGCGCTGTATTGGTTCAACGACTTATCAGGAGTTTCGGGGAGTTTTTGAGAAAGATCATGCCTTGGCACGCCGGTTCCAGAAAATCGATGTACTTGAACCTTCAGTTGAAGACACTATTCTGATTTTAAAAGGCCTTAAATCGCGTTTTGAAGAACATCACAACGTTAAATATTCTGCTGATGCATTGCGCGTAGCGGCCGAATTATCGGATCGCTATATTACCGATCGGCATTTGCCTGATAAAGCCATAGATGTTATTGATGAGGCGGGTGCAAAGCAACGCATGACAACGGAGGCTGATCGCAAAGTGGAAATTGATGTTCCCGAAATAGAGGATATCGTGTCAAAAATTGCCAGAGTTCCTGCGAGATCGGTCTCTTCCAATGATATAGATAAGCTGGCCAACCTGGAAAAGAACCTGAAAATGCTGGTTTTTGGTCAGGATGAAGCGATTTCGGCGTTAGCTTCGGCGATAAAATTATCGCGTGCAGGCCTTAGGGATTCCCAGAAGACAATTGGCTCATTCATATTTGCAGGGCCTACCGGAGTAGGTAAAACAGAAGTAACACGCCAGCTGGCTAAAGTATTGGGCGTAGAGCTGATTCGTTTTGATATGTCCGAGTACATGGAGCGTCATACCGTTTCCAGATTAATAGGGGCGCCGCCAGGTTATGTCGGGTTCGATCAGGGTGGGCTGCTGACCGAGCAAGTCACCAAGCATCCTCATGCGGTGTTATTGCTTGACGAGTTGGAAAAAGCGCATCCGGACGTTTTTAACCTCCTGTTACAGGTCATGGATCACGGATCATTGACCGACAATAACGGGCGCAAGGCCGATTTTCGTAACATCATTTTGGTTATGACCACAAATGCAGGCGCTGAGGAAGGTAGTCGCGCCTCGATAGGCTTTACCCAGCAGGATCATGCGACCTACAGTTTAAAAGTAATAGAGAAAGGTTTTTCACCCGAATTTCGCAACCGCTTGGATGCTATTATCCAATTTAAACCATTGGATATTTCAATTGTCGGGCATGTGGTCGATAAATTTATCTTTGAATTGGAGGCCTTGCTTG
>JBBQCU010000504.1:0-2419 GCA_038319065.1 Methylococcales bacterium | reverse complement strand
CGAGGCCTTTTATCAGGATATTGTCAGTGACAAGGGTGAAGCAAAATCCAATGCCGATCTTGAACGCATGGTTTTGTATGTAGGTTATAAATTTACCGATAAAATTCTTTTCAACAGTGAACTTGAATTCGAACATGCCACTACTGGCGAAGGCGCCGAATCAAAAGGCGAAGTTTCTGCCGAATTTGCATCGCTGGATTTTTTTATTGATCCACTAGTCAATGTTCGTACTGGTTTGGTTCTAATGCCGATGGGTATGGTCAACCGGATTCATGAGCCGCTATTTTACTTCGGCAACCATCGCCCTGTAGTCGACCAGGTAATCATTCCGACTACCTGGCGAGAAATCGGTGTAGGTCTATTCGGTGCAATAACACCTAAACTGACCTACACGGCATATGTAGTCAATGGCTTAAATGCCGAAGGATTTAGCTCTGATGGTATTCGTGAAGGCAGGGGCGGAGGCAGTCAAGCACTGGCACAAAACTTCGGTTATGTCGCACAAATGAATTATGAACCAGATGCATTACCCGGGGTTACTTTTGGCGGCTCCGCCTATATTGGCAATTCAGGACAAGGTCTGGAATATAACGGCCAAAAGCCCAATGTATTTACGCAACTCTATGAAACACATGTGCAATGGAGATACCGTGGACTGGAATTCCGCACCTTGGGTGCATGGGGGCATATCAATGATGCAGGCATCCTCAGCGCTGCCAAAGGTCAAACGATAGGCTCGCAAAACTATGGCTGGTATTCGGAGGTCGGTTATGATGTGTTGCCTCTGTTATTTAGAGATACGCCACAATACCTTGCTCCTTTCTTCCGTTATGAAAAATACAATACGATTGCCAGCGCGCCCGAAGGTTTCGCCGGTGATCCGCGTCTAAATCAACGAATTTTTCAAGTAGGTCTGCAATATAAACCTATTCCACAGGTTGTAATCAAGGCGGATTATCGCAACTTTTCTGCTGCACAAGGCACAGTACCTGATGATTTCAATTTGGGCTTTGGTTTTATTTTCTAGTACCAAGAGATTTTTCTGTTCATATAGTATGATATTAACGAACCGGCCATCCATGCAGTAAATTTTTTTCAAATCAAGCTGCACGTGGTTCAAGTCGCCAAATAGGGATTTCATGATACCGGAATGTCTGTCTGGCGGTTTGGTTTATGACTAACAAACAACGCAAGCTAAAGACAGTTGGTACAATAGATACGCATTATGAATATATTGAAGTTTATACTTTTTCTGTGGTTGTTTACTCACATAAGCCCAAGCTTTGCAGAGATCTTTTTTAGCAAAAACGAGGCGATGGAATTGGCGTTTGGCAAAGGTGCGCAAGTAGAGCAGTTATCGCTATTTCCTGATGAGAATCAAGTGGCCAAAATTGAGCAAGAAGCCAAGGTTAAATTGGACTCAGGCTTATTTACCTTCTATGTGGGAAAAGACCAAGGCAAGATACTGGGTTATGCCGCGATTGAAACAAACACTGTCAGAACCAAGCCGGAAACGTTGATGATTGTATTGACACCCGATGGCGAGTTGCGCAAAGTCGTCACCCTCGCCTTTCATGAACCCCCCGAATACCTGCCCCCTGATCGCTGGTTTGAACAGCTCTATAAACGTCCGTTAGCTGAAATGGATTTTAATAAAGGCGTGGATGGCATAAGCGGCGCAACCCTCAGTACACGATCCGCACTTAATAGCATCCGTAAAGTGATGACGATTTATCAGGTCATGGTAAAAAATCAGGACCCAAACTAATGCGTTATTTTGTTACCGGTGAACAACAGCGCAAATCCTTGCTTAATGCCCTGGTGTTAATGTTTCTTGGCTATATCGCCTTGTTGTGGGTCAGCAATGGCATGATGTATTTTCATCATATGGATTTAACACCTGATTCAGTTGTTGCTTATTATCTGGGCTCTGAAGAGCATTTTACCCAACCCAGAAGTTATCAGGGAATGTTGGAAGTGTCGCATTTTCATTTATTCTCCATGGGTATGTTGATTGTGACCTTAACGCATTTAATGTTAATGACTGAATTCTCAGTACGTCTTAAAATCTGGTTGAGTGGCTTAACCTACATTTCAGCCTTGGCAGATGAAGCAGGCGGCTGGTTAGTCCGGTTCGTTGATCCGCTGTTTGCCTATTTTAAAATCGCTGCTTTTTTATTGCTGGAATTTTCATTGGCCGCATTGTTGATTGTAGTCATCGCTGCACTAATCCGCGCCAGGGTGCACATGCGGCAAAGCCATACCCCGTAACCGAATTTGCTGACTTCCAGTTTGCTGCAAGTATAGAACTCTTTATTTTGGAAAATGCGGTTTTGTACAACGGAGCCTAACTTGAGCGCAGCCTAAGCAACAAAGAGTTATTTGACTGGAATTCAAATTACTAAACTACAACCCTAAT
>JBBQCU010000503.1:0-2433 GCA_038319065.1 Methylococcales bacterium | reverse complement strand
GGCGCACGATAGCCCAGCATACGGCTGTTACCAACTCATCTACCTGGTCCTGGGAATAATCCGCAATTTTTTTTTGAGCGCGGCGGGCTTTTTCAATATAAACAGCTATTTCATCGGGTTCTGCATGTTCTTTCATGGATTTCTCGGTGCTGGAAGTTATGACTTGCATGGTCCAAAATTACATCTTGTAGCAACTTACGTCAAGCAGGTAAATATAGTGACAGCACAATCGAGCTTATAGTATCTCCACATTCAACGAACTTCATTTTGTTCCTGGTTTAGCCCGGAGCTTTAATGCCGGTTAACCTGATTTACATCGTCATAGTTCATCTGTAGAATCCAGACTCCTTTCTCTTCGCTGTAATGAGTTACGCTTGAACAAAACCGATATCAAATTCGAATTGCGTCATTTTTCTGCTGCTATCGCTATAGTAGCCGTTATTTTGTTAATAAGTTGTGCCGGTCTTTATCGTACCGGGTCAAACCAGCCGGAACATGTCAAGTTGGAAAGACTCTTTCCATCCGGGACTTTCCCCTCGGTTACCTTTGATGCTCAAATTGCCGCCTCTCCCCTGCTCTATTTGTCGCAAGGCAAGCCGCTGGTCTTAGTGTCCGTTTCAAATGGCATCATTGCAGCGCTGGATAGCAAAACGGGCGCTTTGGATTGGCAAATCAATGCGCCGGTACCTGAAGGTCAACAGGCCCAACTCATCTCAACGCCGGTAATAATAGGGAATAAGCTGGTTATTCTTTATCAATGCCTGGAAAAAGGAGTGCGTACCAGTCATCGTTTAGCAGTTATTGATCTTGCTAAAAAACAAGTGGACGAAGCATTTCCTGTGCTGGTGCTGTCGGCGGAAAAACCCGCAGCTAACGGAGTTGGAACAGTAAAGTTTAATCCGCCTACAGCCTATTCCCATTCAGCGCTGCAACATGCTCACAAATCCGGTTCAAAATTGGGATACGTATATGCAGCCTTTGGCAATGCCGCCGATGAACAACCCTATCATGGCTGGCTTTTTGAAATTGATATGGATGCCTGGCGCGTTTCCAACCAAAGGCTTGGAAACACGGAAGCAAAACCAACGGTAAGTAGTGTGCTGTTAACAACACCAGAAGCAGAATGTCCGGTAAGAAAAGACTTGAGCAATAATCAGGAAATGATTTGCGGCGGCGGTATCTGGACACCTGCTGGGCCGCAAATTTATGCTTCTGGCGATGAGTATGAAATATTTGTCCCTACCGGTAACGGACAAATTGATCCTGGCCGGCATGATTATGCCAATACGGTTATGCGCTTGAAGCCCGGCCTGAAGTTTGATGCCGGTTGCGATGCCGGTCTGTGTGCGAATTTTAACCCGGTAGATCCAGATAAGGCATGCATGGCATCCTGCAAGAATTTGTTCATTCCTCGTTTGATGGAAGGTGATGCCCCTTTCAGGCCGGCTAACAGTGCATGTGATAACAAATCCTTCTGGGAATGTCTGGCCTGGATGGATTATGATTTAGGTGGAAGTTCGCCCGTTAAAGTAGATATGGGTAATGGGCATTCAGTGTTGGTCCAGCCGGGTAAAGACGGAGGTGTTTATTTAATCGATGCAGAGCATTTGGGAACTCAATATGATCGCCTGCAAATTGTAGATGTTTGCGGAACCAAAACTGATCCATGTGAAGCTGATTGGATGGGCATGATTGTCACTAAACCGGTACTGGCTTTTATTGATAAAGACCCTGTTGTGGTAATCCCGGCTTTTGTCCATGATAAGACTCATTCCGCAGGTCTGGTCGCGTTAAAGATTGTTCTGGAAGAAGGCCAGCCAAAATTCAAACGCTTTTGGCAATTTCCCGACCCTTCAACTCCGGAGGCCTTTCAAACGTTCAGGTACCATACCTCACTACCTGTAATCAATAAACCAGGCAAAAACGGGGATGCCACAGTCTGGGTTGTAGACACCGGCAATCCTGGAACGCTTTATGGCGTTCGTATAAAAGATGGTGTGCTGGTGGCCAAACAAGCGCTGAAAGGGGTCGGACGGCATGATTCCGCCCTGTTAATCCATGGTAATAATCTTTATGTGGCCTCCATGATGTGGGGCACGAATAAAAGCATGATAGAGGCTTTCCATATCGATGCATTGAAGGAGTAGTTATTAGATATATCAGCTTTTTTGACTTGGTGAGTTCTATGCAAAAAAACGACAATACAAAAACAATTTCCATCGCTCTCCTTTTTTCATTTTTCTTTGTTACCTATTTTTTTACAGGATTACACAACCAATCATCACTAACGCTAGAGGATTATCCGTTTGGCGCGGATTGCCCATTTTATTTTTTTAAAGGTGGCGTTGATAAACAATTGTTATTGCGGCATGTAACAACTGTTCTATTAAGTAGCTGGTTAATCGATATAATTAATAATATAAAAGTTTTTTA
>JBBQCU010000502.1:0-2512 GCA_038319065.1 Methylococcales bacterium | reverse complement strand
TCGATACCCAGCCCAAGCCGATGCCTTCCGCCCGTGCCGCCAGCCACATGTTTTGTATCGCGCAGGCCAGGGAAGCCAGGTCCATTTCCGGCAAGGTGCGGCGACCGAATATATAGTGTTCCCGCTGTTCGCACAAGGCCGCAACCAGTACTTCCGGGCATTCCAGTATGCCTTCCACTTTCAGCTTCATAAACTCGTCTTCCCGTTCGTTTAAAGCCTTGGCTGTGCTGATTCTTTCCTTCTCGACCAAAGCATGAATAACTTTGCGCAAATCCGGGCAACTGATACGGACAAACCGCCACGGCTGCATAAAGCCGACACTGGGCGCATGATGGGCGGCATCAAGCAAACGATTTAAAATTTCGGGATCAATGGGGTCGGATAAAAAATGGCGCATATCACGGCGTTCATAAATAGCGCGGTAGACGGCGGCACAGTCAGCGTCAGAGTAACGATTTTGGGTCATGTCCAGATTGATTTGAGCTGGTGGTGCGCACAGCGCACCCTACCACTGATATTGAGCATGTTTGCCATCGAATTCTTTCATTCGAGATTCCATCGACGTAGCCTAACTAAACATTATACGGATGTAGAGCCTCAAAACCATGAACTTTAGCTTTGGTAGTAAAAACAGGCGGAGTCCAGCATTCTTTTTCCTTTCCAGCCATGAAACCCGCCAGCCACTGCGCCTGGCTACGAATCGGTAAAATAAAGGCGTAAAGTTTACCGTTGGGTAGCTCCGCGACATCGCCCAAGGCATAAATCGCTTCAACAGAAGTCTGCATGCATTGATTAACTTTGATGCCTCGGCCGACTTCCAGTCCAGCCTGTTCGGCTAATTCGGTGCGGGGTTTAAAACCGCAAGACACAATCAGCGCATCAAATTCTGTAGTCACACCGGTTTGCACACAAACTTTATCGTACTGTTTGGCAAATCCTTTTACATCCTGATTTAGTAAAACGTTCACTCCCGAGTTTTGTAACACCTCAAGCAACAAAGCAGAATCTTCGGCAACCAACTGACGCTCCATTAACCGGTCCATCGCGTGAAACAGGGTCACATTATCACCGGAAACAGCTAAATCGGATGCGACTTCGCAACCGATCAAGCCCCCTCCGATAATTGCCCAATCAGGCTTCCGGTTTTGATTTAACAGGCCCTGACGAAACTTGCGCAGGGCTTTTAAATCGACAAGACTGTTCAAGCAGAAAAACAGCTCCTTATAGGGCCTAAATGGCGGTGGAATGAAGGCGGAAGAGCCTGTCGCAAGTATCAGCTTATCATAATCAAGTGACTTTTCCTGACAGGAACCCGTAATAGCGACAGACTTTTCGCTACTGTTGATAGCAGTTATCTCGGCTCCACTGATAACAGTGATGTTACTATCTCGCAGTTTGTCGAAGGTCTTCAGGATGATGGACTGTTCAATATCGTTCTTGCTAAAGCCGCGGGAAAGCAGAGGCCGGGAATAATAGCCATCATTTTCCCGGGTGATTATCGTAATCTCATCATCCGCGGAGTATGACCGGTATTTCTCTGCAAAGCTGACACCTGCTATCCCTGAGCCTATTATAATGACGTGCATAACGTCCCCGCGAACAATAGATTAAACCATCAATGAATATTCCTTTTTTTCTACTCCGCATTCAGGACAGCGCCAGCTATCCGGAATATCTTCCCACCGTGTCCCTGGTGCAATGCCGGTCTCCTCATCGCCTTCCGCTTCATTATAAATATGGCCGCAAACGCCGCACTGGTATTTTCTATAATCTGACATAATTACGCCTCATTGTTATCAAATAATAACCCCTTTACATTTCGTAAAGCCAACCCGACTTTAACAGTTTTATTTGAATTTTCAATGCAATTTTATGTTTCCTGTTTAAATGGCAGATAAGATGCCGCATCCTTTTTATAAAGCTGCACAGCTTTTTGCTCTCTGGCTAAAAATTGTTCAATCGCATTTGCAAACCGGGGGTCTTTGATCCAGTGTGCGGAATACGTGGTGATGGGCTCAAAACCTCGAGAAATCTTATGTTCTCCTTGAGCGCCTGAATCAAACCGCTTTAAGCCATGTTCAATACAATAGTCCAGGCCCTGGTAATAGCAGGCTTCAAAATGAAGGTTGTTATATTCCTCATAACAGCCCCAATAGCGGCCGTACAAAGTATCGGCGCCGACAAAACTAAGCGCTGCGGCAATAGCCTTGTCTTCTTTAACTGCCAGCACCAGCAATAGTTGCTCACCCATGGTTGCCGCTATTTGCTGAAAAAACGCCAGATTTAAATAAGGTTGCGAGCCTCTTTTTAAATAGGTCATCGTATAAAACTTAAAAAATACCTGCCATTGCATGTCACTGACATCGGGTCCTGCAATACGCAACAAACGGACGCCCTGTTCGCTGACCCTGCGGCGTTCACGCTTGAGCATTTTGCGCTTACTGGCACTTAAGGTTTGCAGGAAATCATTAAAATCCCGGTAACCTTCATTAAACCAGTGAAACTGCACGCC
>JBBQCU010000501.1:0-2519 GCA_038319065.1 Methylococcales bacterium | reverse complement strand
ACGTTGGGCATGAATCCCCAGCGCAAAATATCTGCAAAGTTCATCTGGTTGCGAGCGCCCATTATAAGCGCGCCGATCACAGCCAACAAAACAAACAAATACATTGCCAGGGCAGAAAGCCGCGTGAAAAGCCACATGAGGGTTTCAAAATTTAATCCGCGCCTGGATAGGGATAATGTTCTTGATTTCATTGTCTGCTCCTAACCTGCCAGCCCGGATCGAATAATGACAAACAGGGCAACTCCATAAATTGGGATAAATATCGCCCATTCCACCCAAATGGCTTCCCGCTGGTACTCGATCAGATTCGGCCATAAATCAAGAATCGTGATCCGCATGCCGTTGATCGCATGGAACAATGCGCAAAAAATAACAAAAATCTGAAATATCCAACTTTCGTAAACTAAGTTGATTGACTGTCCGATCTGTCCGCCCATAAAAGAAGCCAGGATATGCGACCCTACAAAAATTGCAATCCCCAGTCCGCCGATCCGATGCAAAACAAAAGCTAACATCGGACCTTTACCCCGATACCGCAGCCCTGTGGCCAGGCTAACATTCCTATTCAAGCCCATCTATGCCTCCTTGGAAAAAGTTGGAAATCTTTACCAATTATCTCACTGTATTTGCACACGGAGTATTTGCTGCATGAATTTAATGCTTGCGAAGAGTGTTTCGGATCACACCTCAGAAAATAGCCGGCGAGTTGTTCATTGAGCAGAATTCGAGAGGGTTTTGATGTTGTTAAATAAGCTGTTTCAGGATCAACATCTCCAAAAATTATGGGTTTACTGAGGCTGCCAAAACGGCTGAGGCAGCTGCACTGCACCTGACACCAATGTGACAAAACTCACTCTGAAATCAGTCAAGACTGCCTCTAATAAAATGGTCAATGACATTTATAATCCGAATACTCTATGTGCGGATCTTCATAATTCTAATCGATTTTTACAGACATGCTTGGTATGATTGAAGAGTAAGCACAGGTTGTCACATCCTTTTGGTAAGACATTGACAGAGGAGGCATGCATGTCAGGTTCCAACCACATTAGCCGGCGAGACTTTATGAAGGTCACGACCGGTACCATCGGGGGAATCATAACCATTGCCATTGGCGCGCCAGTCATTGGATATTTAATTGACCCCGCTTTACACGCCGGCACGAAAGAAGCCTGGATCCCGGTCGGAAAGCTCGTGGATATCCCAATCGACACGCCAACTCCCTTTTCCTTCACCCGCACCAATGTCAATGGTTGGGAACGAACGGGTACCAGTTACGGTGGTTTTATCATTCGTAAATCTGAAGACCCTCAAGACATTGTGATCCTGTCGAGCCGCTGCACACACCTGAGCTGTAGTGTAAACTGGCAGGCCGAGACCAAGGAATTCATCTGCCCATGTCACGATGGCAGGTTTAACCAGGATGGCAAGGTGCTGGGCGGACCACCTCCCAGGCCTCTCGACCAATATACCCAATTCAAAGTGGATGCCGATGGCAACCTGCTTATATTTTTCAAGGAAGGCTAAGCATGTGGCAGAGAATCTACCAATGGCTGGATGAACGCCTGGGCCTGGGCGAAATCTATACCAATATACTTGACCGCCCTGAGCCAAAGGGCAACTGGTGGAACACACTGGGCTCTGCCAGCCTGTTTCTATTTATTTTGCAAGCTGTTACCGGCATTTTCCTGACAGTTTATTACACACCTTCTCCAGACCACGCCTATGACAGCATCCAATATATTATGACGGGTGTCGCTTTTGGCTGGTTGGTACGAGGTATTCATCATTGGGGCGCCACCTTGATGGTGATTGTGGTCTTTATCCACATGCTGCGAGTGTTTGTGACTGCTTCCTATAAGTATCCACGCGACCTGACCTGGTTGATTGGCGTAGGGCTGCTGGTGTTGACCCTGGGGATGGGTTTTACAGGCTACCTCCTGCCCTGGAATCAGAAGGCCTATTGGGCAACCACGGTAGCGACTCAAATTGCAGGCACAGTTCCGTTCATGGGTGATTTCATTCTCAAGGCTTTGCGTGGAGGGCCGGACTTAAGTGCTCTGACCTTGCAGCGCTTTTTTGCCGCCCATATTTGGATATTACCAGCCGCCCTGATAGCTTTGATCGGCATTCATTTATACCTGATCATCAAGCACGGCGAATCCCACTTCCCGGCAAAGGAAGACTAAGGAGCGCGCCATGGACAACGAAACCAAGCAAAAAAACAAGCAGCGCTATCAGCAGGAACTTCAAAAAGGCGAACGTTTCTGGCCCGACAGCATTTTCAAAGATGCAGTCATGGCCCTGGCAATCTTCCTTATCGTTATTCTGCTGGCCACTTTCATTGGAGTGCCATTTGAGCCCAAGGCCGACCCATCTGACACATCTTACATCCCAAGGCCCGAATGGTATTTTCTGTTCCTGTTTAAATTTCTGGCACTTTACGGGCAAATTCCGCTGATTGGGAAGATAGAATGGCTCGCCACGGTGATCGTTCCCGGCATTGCTGTCGGACTACT
>JBBQCU010000500.1:0-2528 GCA_038319065.1 Methylococcales bacterium | reverse complement strand
GGGTGTCGAAAGCATTCGGCGTGTCATGGACAGTTGGGTTGGCGGCAATGATGGCATTGACGACTGTATTGAAGCCCAGGGTGTTTTCCAGTGTACCGAGCAGGTTGGCATCGCCGGTCCAGGTGATGTCGCTGACGCTGCTGTAAACCACGCTTTGACCGCCGACGGTGCCTGCGGTTAAAGCGGCCTCGGCGGTCAGGGTGGTGAAACTGAGCAGCACGCCGACTGACAGTAGGGGTTTATGGTAATTCATACTATTTCTCCAGGTTGATTTAAGGTGAGTTAAATTCTTGCCGGTTGCCTTGGTCTTGTCTTTAGTCTTATTACTAGAGTCCGGACTAATTGGCTAAGGGGCTAAAGACTATTAAATGCTGCTTGCAAAAATAAAAGCACATAATGTCAGTTTTTCAAGGAAGTTCAAACTTTTTTTATTATGTGTTTATTTTATCGTTCCCTTGGCATTAACTGATAGGTCATGATTTCCTGCTTTGTGTTGAAGAGGCTCTATCAAAAATAGAGCGAAATCCAACACATTACAAAATAACCTGCATAGAGCTCAGACAAATAGCTGTTCACCGATTCCCATATCGTGTTTTCTATTGGAATAATTGATTAAAGGTGGACAGAAAAGCATTGAGTAATCAACTTTTCAAGTCAAATCATCTCACCCAACGCATTAAAGTGAATTTCACGGACTTCATCATCTTCAGTTATCTGCGCATGTTTTAAAGCCCCATTGTCGTAATATTGGTATTGATGTTCGGATTCTACTTCGCCATAAACAACTTTCTGGCACAGCAGCATTCTATCCTGAGCGTCAAAATAGCCGCGATAATAGGTATTTCGATTATTTAAACTGGCTTCCGTTATTTCTTTGACCAGCTTTAGCGGGAGTTTGATACCACTGTAACTGACGAAATAGCGGCTCGTTCCCATGCTCTGCGTGGGAATGTGTTGTTCCTGATTCATAATGTGCAGAATTTATGAGAATAGATGAGTAGAGAGTATCTCTATGATTTGGTCCAGGGTCAGGTTTTCATTTTCACCGACTATATTATGCGCCGAAATGGGATATCTCAAGTCTATGCCATAAAGTCCAGTGCTCTGACCAAAGGTGTAGATATAGGCGGAAAGGGCAGGATCATTAAGCAGGCAAAGATCGATGGCTTGATAATGCTGTTCCCTGGTGTTCAACGCCAGGATATTTTCACCGTAACGATGCACCAGTTCCAGTAACAGGAGCTTAAGCGGCATATCTTTGTTAATAGCCCAAACATTCATAATGTTCCCTGCAGTTATGACGAGCGTCAGTAAACGGCATGCCTTAAATCTTCCTGACTACGACAGGCCTGGCATAGTAACTGAGTATCAACAGATTTTGCGCTTTGTTGATGAACCAAAGCGAAAATAAAAAACTCGATAAGGCGCTAACTGCAATCCATAAATCTGCATGCAAAGCGTTATCCACCAGCAGCCAATCTGAAATTCCTGCACCTGTAAACAGTGCTATTAACGGTACTAGATATAATAATACGGAAGCGCGTAGCAATAGGCTTTCATCAATAGCGACCATGACTTTATCACCGGTATTTAGTTGTATATCGCAATCAACCGGTACCGGCTTTTTCTTAAGAACGCTGCCGAGAGCGTTGGTTGTACATGTTGCTTTTTGTTGACATCCGCCGCAAGCACTGTTTTGTCCGCCCTCGACCCAGACTTGATGATTGTCAATTTTCACCACAATTGCTAATTCTTCTATCATAGCCAACTCCTTCAATCGACAAGTGTCAGATGCTTTTCGGCAAAATACAGTGTGCCGTCAATTTCTTCCAGACGAAGTGCTTGCAATCGTTGTCCGAAACAAACCGGGCTTTGGCATTCTCCCGTTTTAGGATCAAAGATAAAGCCATGCATGGAACAACGCAGATATTTTCCGGTTTCATCAAAAATGGCGTCCTGTTCACAGTTTAAGGGTCTGTGCATATGCATACAATGGTTGATATACGCATAGGCATTATCTTCAAACGCAAAGATGATGGCTGAAATCGGCTGCTTCTTATAGTGGATATGACGAATTATAAAACTTGTGTCATTGAGTTCACGAAGAGTGCAAACCGGTTTTAATTTGTCGATTGCCATAGCTAAACCCAAGTCTTTGCCAGCATTTTTAACCAGGTAGCAAGTCTGTCCGGGGTAAGGTCTTTCTGGTTTTCCTGATCCAGGGCCAGACCTACGAAGTGCCCATTAACGACGGCTTTAGAGGCTTTGAAATTATAACCTTCAGTAGCCCATTCGCCAATTAGGGTGGCGCCACATTCTTTAAACTGTTGGTATAAATAAAACACGGCATCAATGAATTCCGATGGGTAGCTTTTTTGATTACCCAGTCCATAAATCGCCACCTTTTTACCGCTAAAATCCTGTCCGGCCAGCGACGGCAAAAACTCCTCCCAACTTTCAGTGGCGTTACCGGTGGATAAGCCGGGTAACAAGCCTTCGCCATAAGTCGGTGTGCCCAAGATCAGGAT
>JBBQCU010000499.1:0-2539 GCA_038319065.1 Methylococcales bacterium | reverse complement strand
TAAGAGACAAAATTGATGCAATCGATGAGCAGATTTTACGATTGATTAATCAGCGTGCGTCATGCGCGGTGGAAGTAGCCAAAACCAAAATTGCTCAAGGCGAGCAAGGTACTTTTTATCGCCCGGATCGAGAGTCGTTGGTTTTAAGGCGGATTATGGAGTTAAATCAGGGGCCGTTATCTGATCATACCGCTGTGCGCTTTTTTAGAGAGCTAATGTCCGCCTGTTTGGCTTTGGAAAAGCCAATGGATATTGCTTTTTTAGGTCCTGAGGGCACCTTTACTCAGCAAGCTGTATACAAGCACTTTGGACATGGGGTTAAGACGGTCCCTGTTACCACAATAAACGAGATATTTAGTGCTGTTGAACTATATAAGTGTCAGTTCGGTGTGGTTCCGGTTGAAAATTCTACGGAGGGTGTCATTAGTCATACATTGGACAGATTTTTGACTTCATCTCTGAAAATATGTGGTGAAGTCGAAATCAGAGTACATCAGAATCTGATGGGAAACGCAACAAACCTTGCTGAAATCACTGAGGTTTTTTCTCATCAGCAATCATTGGCCCAGTGCCGGCAGTGGCTGGATAAGAATATGCAACATGCTCGATTAATCGCGGTTAACAGTAATGCCGAGGCAGCGCGATTGGCGTCGATCAATAAACAAACCGCAGCGATTGCGGGTATTGTTGCGGCTGAAGTTTATAATTTAACGATTATTGAAAAAAATATCGAGGACGAATCCAATAATACCACACGATTTATTATCATTGGACAACAATCGCCGTCTCCCACAGGCAACGACAAAACCTCGTTGGCTGTTTCCACGGGTAATCAGCCTGGAGCTTTGCATAAGATTCTTGGGCCTTTCGCAAATTTTGGCATAGGCATGGTTAACATTGAATCCAGACCTTCCCGTCAAGCTTTATGGGATTATATTTTTTTTATTGATATTGAAGGACATAATGAAGATAAAGTTGTTGCTCAGGCTTTGAATACGGTGAAAGACAACGTCAAGATCTTCAAATTATTGGGTTCTTACCCTAAAGCGGTGCTCTGACTTGTGTTGCCGGGCAATGCTTTCTTGCCTCATTAATATTAAATTCTTCTGACAAACAACCATGAACAACACAGACAAAGTTTACAATCTTGCGGTAGCGGGAGTGCAGCAGCTTATTCCTTATAAAGCAGGCAAGCCGATTGAAGAGCTTGAACGCGAACTGGGACTCACCCAGGTTATCAAGCTGGCTTCCAATGAAAATCCTTTAGGACCTGGAAAAAAAGCTCTGGCCGCTATACAGGCAACTTTGCCATCAGTAGCTTTGTATCCGGATGGCAGTGGTTTTATGTTAAAAAAAGCATTAGCCGGGAAATATGCTGTTGATGTAAGCCAGGTAACACTGGGTAATGGGTCTAATGAAATTCTGGAACTGGTAGCCAGGGCTTTTTTAACTCCGGAGTTTGAAGTGGTTTTTTCACAACATGCTTTTGCAGTGTATCCAATAGTAACTCAAGCCGTGGGTGCTACTGCCGTAGTTGTGCCTGCATTGAATTATGGCCACGATTTGGATGGTATGCTCCAAAGTGTGACCGGAAAAACCCGTTTGGTGTTTATTGCCAATCCCAATAATCCAACGGGTACCTTGCTGAGTCAAGCGAGTTTGGAACGTTTCATGAGTGCATTGCCTGACACATGTGTGTGCGTGTTAGATGAAGCCTATTTTGAATTTGTCAGCAGTGTTGAGCCAATCAATTCTATTGACTGGTTAAAAAAATTCCCTAATCTATTAATTACGCGAACTTTTTCAAAGGCTTATGGGTTGGCTGGATTGCGTATGGGTTATAGTTTATCCAGTCCGCAACTGGCCGATATTCTTAATCGGGTACGGCAGCCTTTTAATAATAATACGCTGGCTTTAGTAGCAGCGGAGGCTGCTTTAACCGATGACGAGCATCTGCAAGAGACCATTTCTGTAAATGCTCTGGGTATGCAACAATTGACGGACGGCTTTAAAAATTTGGGTCTGGAATGGATTCCCTCGGCAGGAAACTTTGTTTTAGTTGATTTAAAACAAGCTGGACAGCCAGTTTATGAGGCTTTGTTACACAAAGGCGTAATTGTCAGGCCCGTAGGTAGTTATGAATTGCCTAATCATCTTCGCATCAGTATCGGTACAGCGACAGAAAACCGGATATTTCTCCAGGCACTAGACGATACACTGGCTAATGTTTAACCGGCTTTGCATTATCGGCGTTGGCTTAATTGGTGGTTCAATTGCCCGTGCCGCCAGGCACTATGGATTAAGCAAAAGCATTGTTGGCTATGGCCGCCAGCAGGATATGCAAAACCTGGAGGCTGCAAAAAGGCTTGGTGTTATTGATGATTATTATTTGCAGATAGAAGAAGCTGTTGAAGGGACTGATTGTGTGGTTATCGCCATACCTGTTGCGTCTATCGAAAGCATTTTTGCCTTGTTAAAGCCGATTTGGTCAGATCACACGATTTATACTGATGTAGGTAGTACCAAGGGCAGTGTTGTC
>JBBQCU010000498.1:0-2546 GCA_038319065.1 Methylococcales bacterium | reverse complement strand
AATACGATTAAACGACTGTTCAACAGCTAGGGCCAAACAGCTTTGCAAAAGAGCCTGGTTTATTTTGGCATCGGTAGCTATAAAAGCCAGCATTGTCGCCATATTCGGCTGTATCATGCCTGCGCCCTTGGAAATGCCGTTAATTGTGATGGAATGACCTTCAATGGTAATGATTTTAGAAACGCCTTTGGGAAAAGTGTCTGTGGTCATAATCGCGCGAGCGGCTTTGTCCCAGTTATCCAGCGACAGATTTTTTATGGCCTCCGGTAACGCCGCTGTAATTTTTCCTACCGGCAAGGGTTGTCCAATCACGCCCGTGGAAAAAGGCAATACTTGATTGACTGCACCACCCGCCACTTTTGCAAGTTCAGAACATGAGAGCAGGGCGTCCTGCATTCCCTGTTTACCGGTGCCTGCGTTGGCATTGCCCGAGTTAACCAACAACCAGCGAGGCCCATGGGCCAAATTGGCTTTAGCAACATGTACAGGCGCGGCACAAAAAGCATTCCGGGTAAACATGGCCGCACACGTTGACTGTTCAGCCATTTGAATAACCAAAATATCATCTTTTACTTTTTGCTTGATACCCGCGCAGGCTGTGCCCAGCGTTATACCTGCAACATTAAACATGTCCGGGAAATTGCATTGTCCTACCGCCACCTGTTAATCCTCTTTTTGTTTAAAAAATAGTGTGATGTTATTTATTTTTTTTACTTTTATTTTCATCAGCTTGCACTGCTTTTTTAATCCGGCTATTAACTGCGGTTGTTCGCTGAGGACAAACGGTAAAATAACTTCGACTTCAATTTGTCCATTTAAATAATGAATTCTAAAATCTTCAATAGACGTCTTAATATCTGCGAGATACTTGTCCAGTAAAACCTGAACATCACGGCGAGTTAGCGGTTTGTTGTATTCGAACAAGCCTTCATCATCTTCAGGATCAACATGAACCAACACATCCATAACATCATCAAAACGGCTAATTAACTCGTCCCTGACTGTATCGCCAATGCTATGGCCTTCAGAAACGGTGATACGCGGATCGACAACAATATGGGCATCAATCAACGCATCTTCGCCCATTTGCCGGGTTCGCAATAAATGAATGCCTTCAACGCCATCAATGCCCATGATGCTGGTTCGAATTTCAGCTATCATTTTGGGTGGCAATGAAGTATCAACCAGCTCTTTGATGCTTTCAAGGACCAAGTTTAAACCAATTTTTGCGACCATCAACGCAACTACGATGGCGGCAATCGCATCGGCCAGGGGATACCCCAGCATGACAGCGCCTATGCCGAATAACACCACCAGCGATGAAATGGCATCACTGCGCTGATGCCAGGCATTCGCCATTAATAATTTAGAGCGGGTTTTTTTAGCGACACGTTTGGTGTAATGATACAGCCATTCATTAACTAAAATTGATAGTGTAGCAATGCCCAATCCTATGGGATTAGGCACCGGCAAATGTTCAGGATGCGCCATACGATTCATTACCGACCACGAAATTGCGCCGCCGATAGTAATCAAACTGACGCCTAAAATGACAGTCGCGATAGTTTCAAAACGCCGATGTCCATAAGGATGTTCATAATCGGCTTCGCGGCTCCCCAATCTGACCGCGATAATGACTAAAAGATCGCTCAATAGATCCGATAAAGAATGAATACCATCGGCGATTAAGGCCGCTGATTGACCGAGAATACCAAAACCGATCTTGATAAGGGTCTGAAAAACATTAACCGCCCCGCCGACATAGCTTGCTCTGGCTTTTAGTTTACGGATTCTCGCCGTGTCAAGGATTTCAGCCATTACTCGCCTACTTCCAGGATAATAATGTATTCATGATCCCTGGCTATAGTTTCCAGCACTTTATGACCATTAATGCGACACCATGCCGGAATATCCTGCATTACACCGGGGTCGGTGCAAATAACCTCTAACTGGTCGCCGGTCGTGAGTTGTTTGACTTTATCCTGGGTGCGTATGACGGGCAAAGGACATAGTAAACGCTGTGCATTTAGAGTTTCTTTATTCATATATGCCATTCCTTGGGCATTTCTTCTTTTTTTAACGGCTTAACCTGAAGAGTTCTTTCTGAGCCATCTTTATTTGTAATATTGATGTCGACTTGTCCGGCTTCACGACCCTGACTGTAACGGGCGGTAATTCTGGCAGCCAAATACAAGTCTTCAGCCGAAGGAGAGCCGTCTATCAGCACTAAAGGCCCGATATGGCTTAAGCAGTTCATACTGATAAAATCCTTTTTATAGCCTTGCAAAAAACGTCCTTCACCTTCCTCTCTGGCTACAATGAGTTTGAAATTCGCTTGCGGTCTAATATGCCGGCCGACTTTTAACAACATGACATCATCCAATTCGTATTCTTTGCTACCCTGCGATTTCCATAAATCGACCAGTTTTGCAGAATAATATTTATCGGTCAGAAAACAGCAACCGCCCGCCGGTTGGGCATAGTCATCAAAACCAAACTCATTTGCCATTGCTATTTGCGGCTTGCGTGAACGGCCGGTAATATCA
>JBBQCU010000497.1:0-2548 GCA_038319065.1 Methylococcales bacterium | reverse complement strand
TTTCATTAGTGGAACATCACGAGGGTTTAATGGGTACGATAGAATACAGCACGGACTTGTTCAATGCTGAAACCATCACCCGGTTGGCAGGTCATTTCCAGACGCTTTTGGAAGCCATTGTCGAAAACCCGGAGACAACCATTGCTGAATTACCGCTACTCACAGCACCTGAACGTCACCAGCTATTGGTCGAATGGAATGCCACTAAAACCGGGTATCCTAAAGACAAATGTATTCATCAACTCTTTGAAGAGCAGTCGGCAAGAACACCGGATGCCATTGCGCTGGTCTTTGAAAATCAACAACTGAGTTATCATACCCTTAACGCTAAAGCTAATCAACTGGCGCACTATCTTAAAACAGCGAGTGTTCAGCCGGATAAGCTGGTGGCGATTTGTATGGATCGTTCCATTGATCTGGTGATCGGCCTACTCGCTATACTTAAAGCCGGAGGGGCTTATGTGCCGCTTGATCCCACTTATCCCCGGGAGCGTCTGGCTTTTATGCTGGAGGACACAAAAGCACAGGTATTATTGACGCATTCTTCGCTGGCAGGCCAATTACCGGGTTATTCAGGCCAGCTTGTCTGTCTTGATTCCTGCTGGATTGAACTTAACCCGGAAGACATCGACAACCCTTGTTGCAATACTTCGTCGAGTAATCTGGCTTATGTTATGTACACGTCCGGTTCTACGGGGACTCCTAAAGGCGTTGAGGTATGCCATTACAATATTGCTAGATTACTATTAAATAATACGTATGCCCGGATTGATAACCAGCAAAATTTCTTATTATCGGCGCCCATTGCATTTGATGCTTCTACCTTTGAAGTTTGGGGCGGTCTGCTCCATGGTGCTCGTTGTGTTATTTATCCTGAACGAGTCCTGACTTTGAATGGTCTGGAAAGAATTATTGAGCAGCAGAAAATCAGTATTCTATGGTTAACAGCGGCATTATTTAATGCCGTTATTGATGAAAAACCTCAGATTCTCAGCGCCGTAGGACAAGTCCTGACCGGTGGAGAAGCATTATCAACAGGTCATATTCGACGCGCTCTGAAGCAATTACCTGACAGTCAGTTAATTAATGGATACGGCCCTACCGAGAGCACCACCTTTGCCTGCTGTTATCCGATTCCGAAAACGATCGCCCATCAAGCGATTTCAATTCCCATTGGATATCCGATTGCTAACACCCAAGTTTATATTTTGGATAAGCACTTACAACCGGTCCCTATTGGTGTGGCAGGTGAGTTGCATATCGGCGGCGATGGTTTGGCGCGAGGATACCTTAATCGTCCTGAAATGACTGCTGAGAAATTTATCAGGCATCCTTTCAGTACTAATCCGCTGGATCGATTATACAAAACCGGTGATCTGGCCCGCTACCAGTCCGATGGCGCTATTGAATTTCTGGGACGACTAGATCACCAGATTAAACTTCGCGGGTTTCGTATTGAACTGGGTGAAATTGAATCGGTGCTGGGGCACTATCCCGGAATAAATGAAGTTGTTGTAACAGTTCGAGAAGACCAGTCCGGCAATAAACGCCTGGTAACTTACCTGACACACTCGCAAGAAGAGCCCCCAAACGTAAATGCAATACGCCTTTTTTTAAAAGAAAAGTTGCCGGAATATATGGTTCCTTCGGCTTTTGTTTTCCTGGATAAATTTCCGCTTACTCCCAATGGTAAAATCGACAGGAAGGCATTGCCGGCACCGGACCAAACACGCACTGAAATTGAGCAAGCCTATGTTGCTCCCTGTTCGCCTGTTCAGGAAATGCTGGCCGCTATATGGCGAGAGGTTCTGAATGTTGACCGGATTGGTATCCATGATAATTTTTTTGATTTGGGTGGACATTCATTGCTAGTCATAGTGGTTTGCACAAAAGTTGAAGCCAAAATAGGAAAACCGGTACCGGTGGAATTGATATTCGAATTTCCAACCGTGGTAAGTTTAGCTAACGCTTTGGAAAAGTATGTCAACATTGCAAGCAAAAATTTCAACCCGCTTATCACTGCGTTTCAAGTTCAAGGTACTCAACCGCCATTTTTCTGGATTTACGGAGGCAAAGTTGTGCCACTGATCCTTGAACAAATGGGCGCTAATCAGCCGTTTTATTTGCTAAATCATCAAGCAATGGATGGTAATAGAGCCCAATATTTAACTATTCCGGAGATGGCAGATTACTATTTGCAGAACATTCTGAAAATCGACTCCGAGGGGCCCTATTATTTAGGCGGATATTCCATTGGCGGCATGATTATCTATGAATTAGCACGCCAGTTATGCGAGCAGGGCAAAACAGTGGCATTGCTTTTTATATTGGATCCAACTTCGATAAGCAATGATAAAAAGGAGCAAGAGCTTCCAAAGAAAAAATTTAACCTTCGTTGCGAATACCATTGTATTGGTTCAGCGTGACTTGGACTTGGCTCTCTTATAAACTTAAGAGAAATCGGAGTAATTATGTCAAAGAAAAACAAGTCATGGTCGTTAGAAGATAAGCTGGCGATTCTGAAAGAAAACTTGGTTGAAGGTAAATC
>JBBQCU010000496.1:0-2574 GCA_038319065.1 Methylococcales bacterium | reverse complement strand
AGTTAAGCCGTCAAAATATAGCGAAAATTCGCGGCCAATTGTTTTTAACCAAAAGCGATATTTTTTTAAATTATGACTTACTGGATACGCCTGATTTCTTTTGGGAATACCCCGAATATGAGGCCTTTTACGGTATCACAGCAAAATACCTGGAAATAGCCCCGCGCACTGAGGTTTTGTCAAAGAAGCTGGAAACCATCCATGAATTATTTGAAATGTTGGCCGATGAGCAAAAACACAGGCATTCATCGATATTGGAATGGATTATTATCTGGTTAATCGCTTTTGAAATCGGCATGACAATATTCGACAAAGTGTTCTGAAATGCTCAGTTATCGACACGCATTTCACGCGGGCAATTTTGCCGATGTTTTAAAACACATCACCTTGATTAAAATTCTTGCGTACCTGGGTAAAAAGGATAAGCCTTTCTGTTGTATCGATACGCACGCTGGCCCTGGAGACTATGCTCTGAATGAGGACTACGCTTTAAAAAACAGGGAATTTGAAAATGGCATTGCCAAATTATGGCAGCGTAATGATCTGCCTGACAGCGTTGCCGATTATGTCAGCTTCGTCAAAACATTTAACAACACTGGCGAATTAAACCGCTATCCCGGCTCGCCTTTAATTATCAAACAATTTTTACGCAAAAACGATCGCCTGTTTTTGTATGAACTGCATTCAACAGAAATACAGTTATTAAACGCAACCGTCAGCAGGGACCGGCGTATCAAAGTATTACATGCCGACGGATTAAAAAACGCCGTCGGTTTATTACCACCTAAAGAACATCGGGGACTTATACTAATAGATCCCTCTTATGAAATAAAAAGTGATTACAACTTGGTTATCGAAACCTTGATACAAATGTATAAACGCTTTGCTACAGGCACCTATGCTCTCTGGTATCCCGTCGTAGAGCGCAATCGCAACCGGCAACTTGAAAAAGCTATAAAAGCCAGTGGCATAAAAAACGTACAGTTATTTGAGTTGGGAATAAAGACAGATACTCACGAACATGGCATGACCGCCAGCGGTATGATTGTAGTCAATCCACCGTGGACATTAGTTTCCGAAATGCAACAGATTTTGCCCTGGCTGGTTGAAGTGTTGGGTATTCAGGAAGCAGGCTCATACCGGATCGAAACCTTGGTTGGGGGGTAAGGGGATTGCAAATCAGGTATGCGTTAATACCCGCACTAAGCTACTATAAACATATTTACATCCGCTCGGCTAGCAGTACTCGAAAGGTTAACTCGATATGAAAAATATTATTGTGATGTCAGGCGATATCGGCAGTGGAAAATCCTCTGTGGCGACTGCGCTGAAACAGTTGATTGGCTATGACGTCATCGGCACAGGAACCATACAACGCGCCATTGCAAAAAGACGCGGCCTGACAACCCTGGAACTGAACAAAATATCACAAACAGATCGAAGCATTGATGACGAAATCGATTCTTATGTTGCTGAATTAGGTAAAACGCAAGATCACTTGATCCTGGACTCCAGGCTGGCCTGGCATTTTATTCCGGCAGCATTTAAAGTTTTTTTAGCGGTTGATCCTTTTGTAGGTGCCGAACGCGTATTTAACGCATCAAGAAATGACGAGAATAATCCCTCTTTAGAAGCGACACTTGAGAACAACCTGAAACGCCAGGCAATCGAAGACCAGCGATTTCACAAGCTCTATAACGTAAATTTCAGGAAATACGGCAATTATGACTTAATCATTGATACCTCCTATACCTCGCCTGAAACGATTGCCGGGAAAATCAAGGACTGTTTTGAAGCGTGGTTAAGCCATAGTCCGTATTCATCACTATGGATAGCTCCCAGAAAACTATTGCCAACACAATCTATAGAAGAGCTTATTAGCACTGGCTATGAACTCACGAATAATAGCAATCAACCTATTACTGTTTTTGTCTGTAACGGATTTATCTATATCCGGGATGGCCACCAGCAGACAATTGCTTCGCACAAGGCCGGCTGCGATTTGATTCCTGCTAAAATTTTGGCAGAGGAGCCTTCAGATGAGTTAAGCCCTGGGCTGAGTGCCGGAAAAGTTGCCGATAATGTTTCGTTATCAATGCTGCATGACTGGGAAGAAACACTTGGCTTTAAATACACAATGTATCCTGAGAAAATTTCGGCGTTCCAATAAATATTGAACCTGTTGATTAGTCCATTAAATTAACTTCCTTTAACTGGGAGCCATAACCGGCAAGAATTCGACTCAGGCCGTCAGGAACTTAACGACTGATTGCAACGAGTTGCACGCCAGCACCAGGAGAAGGGGTTATCGAAGACCTTTGTAGCAGCCCATGAGGAAATGCCGGTTCGCATCTACGGTTATTATGCGAGTACAAGACCTGGTCCTTTCTTCCCCCGGCCATTAAAGCGATGCTAGATTGTCTATAGGCAAATTTAGGCTTCCCACTTAAGCCGGGACATTTAATAATTTCAAAGGGTTACGAATTGCACGATTCCTGCTCTTTCGAGCAAGCGGAAGCTCGCCCATTTGTCCGAGTACCCAGGAAAACAAATCCGGGTGTCCGGTTCCAAATA
>JBBQCU010000495.1:0-2587 GCA_038319065.1 Methylococcales bacterium | reverse complement strand
ATTTGGAACCGGACACCCGGATTTGTTTTCCTGGGTACTCGGACAAATGGGCGAGCTTCCGCTTGCTCGAAAGAGCAGGAATCGTGCAATTCGTAACCCTTTGAAATTATTAAATGTCCCGGCTTAAGTGGGAAGCCCGAAAAACCTTGTGAACTGGACAACATACCTCATCCGGCTTTCTGAACATCCTACGAGCTAGCAGCCTGCTTCAGCACCTCAACAGCCCACTGATTCAAACTCTTACCGGAAGCGATGGCCGCTCGGGAAACAGCGGCGTGATCTTCAGGTGGAATACGCAAAACAAACTTGCCGGAAAACATTTTAAACGGTTCAACTTCGTCCTCCTGACAGGCATCCATAAATACTTTAAGCGAGATCGCTCCTTCGCGTCTTAAACCCTCGGCATCGGCGGCATAAAAATCAGCCCCCCCATTAAGCCCGACAAATTCGCCGCGAAACAGATCAATATCTGAATCATAAGTAATTACGGCCTTAACGCCGTTAATGGTCATTTGATTAATCATGGTTTTACCCCGTTGTCATTCTGCCAGTAACGCAAACTGGCGACCGCGCCTTTATCGGTCATAGGTGAAGGATGTGGTCTATGAAAGACTCGCCGTTCTCCGAACAGCCATATAACACCCGTGAACCCTCACGCTCTTAAATACGTGCCCCCAGCTCCAGCAATAACGCCTCAACCTCAGACCAACGCACATTAGCCGAAACCGGCCTGGAAAAAATCAGATCGAGGGTTTTAAGGTGTTTTCGTTTCATGGCTAAATAGTATCATTATTTAGTATCACAGATTGAATTTATTTATGGTACATATTCTTTAATCCCCACCAACAATCAATACCTTAGCCCCAATTCGCTCAACCCAAATAAGTACATGTGATATAACACCGACTTTTCTGGTCAGGGCTTGCAGGGTATTCAGGCTGGTGATGGCTATGTCCAGGGTTTCCGGGTCGAGGCTGCCGAGTCCTTCGTCGATAAACAGCGATTCAGCGGTATCTAAACTCGTACACCTTTGTTCATCAGACTGGTCCAAGAGTTTTTCATAATGCTGATGTCATGAATACATTCCGGGTAAAAGCCACAGAATAAACAATAATCTTGCCCTGTTATGAATTTTCAGTGATTAAGATCAACGCAGGACTTATCAAATTCCAATAAGGCGTTCGAATCCAGCCATCCAATCGGCAAAATTGGCAGTATAGTTATAGCCGCAAACGGTTTTGAGGGATTTACGCTTGACGACTTCATATATCCGCGATGCCTGCTTTTTGGTTTCCTGTTCCGGCCCGTAGGGGTTAAAGCTCATGCCGGCATCGGTTAGAAACACGTAATCACAGATGAACAGCACATCGTGATAAATGTAGAAGGTAAATCCCGGCGTATGTCCGCCGGTATGATAAGCCTCTATGCCATAGGCGTTAAAGTCATCAAAAAAGCGTCGGTCTATCGCGAATGGAGCCGCCAAGCGGTGCCGGGCATCCAGGTCATGCAGCCAGATTTCCGCATTCCAGAGTAGGCGGTATTGGTTTGAAGCGCCCATGAAATGATGATGCGTAAACAAAATAGCATCAACCGGCGCCAGTCCACGATTGAAGGCAGAGGGTGAATCAATCCAGACAGCACCTTCCGGGGTTTCAACGCGGTAGGCGGCATGTTCGTAACCCAGTTTTGGCACGGAAAGCAACTGGGTGACGTCATTGCTTATTCTGTATTAATTAACATGAAATTTTGTTTCAGTATAGTCCCAATGCAGGAACTGGTCTTGATGAGCGCCTCAAAACGGACAAACCTCGGGCATTGCGCCGATCATGTTGTAGCCGCATTGAAGACACACCCACTGTTTCGTGTCGTTGAAAAGATCATGTTCTATAGGTAAAGTCATAAAATAATCTCCTGTAACAGTCAAATGTAACCCAAGCTACGGCACCATGGTGCTAACGGTTGATTACAATCTCAAAGCAATCTGAATTTATTGGCATGGGGCACATACAACCGAGATGGAATCTTATCGGAACTTTCTCCTTGCAGTACTGCAATAATATCTTCGGCAACTTTATCTTCTTCTACATGGTAGGAGTGTTGTTCGCTAATCCCCTTAACCACATCGCTGGCATCGACGATAACCACTTTAGAGGATATTTGATGCGGCTTACTTGGGCCGTCATGACCTAATCGATCGGGATTGCCCTTGGTTAAATCGCTGGCTGCAAGCGCTAAATCACCGTTGTTGAAGTAAACTGTAATGCGCTGCGCAAGTTCTGGCAACTTTGCCAGTTTATGATCGAACTCAAAAGCGTCATTGTCTTCATCGGCAGCAGTCAAGATTACATTATCGAAAATACGTGATAACGATGTACTGTTGTTAATTTTTTGGGCCTGCTGCAAGGCATTTCTCAGCACATAATTGCCCATGCTGTGTGCCATCAGATTGAGCCAATTGCGCTGCTCTGTAGCTCCTGACTCACTTAGCCTACAGCGCACCCTAAAAATCGTTTACCCCAAATTTTCACGGTAGAATCAGGGGTTGAGAGATACGATCACGGTTTTTTTCGGATTTTCACCCCAAGAT
>JBBQCU010000494.1:0-2597 GCA_038319065.1 Methylococcales bacterium | reverse complement strand
GAAACCGAAGAAGTCACCTCTAAAGCCATAGAGCAAAGTGCGTTTTGTCCGGCTAACGAGCAAAAGATACCCTTACTGGTGGGTTTGTTGAATCACTACCAGCCGGTGCGCAGCATTATTTTTGTAAATACCAAACGCTGCGCTGAACAACTTAATGACACTCTCAACGCCAATGGCTATAAAACCGCCGCTCTCAGTGGCGATGTGCCGCAAGATAAACGCCAGCGACTGTTAAATGATTTTCAGGAAAACAAAATCTCCTTGTTGATCGCCACCGATGTTGCAGCCAGAGGCCTTCATATCCCTGACGTGTCCCATATTATTAATTATGATTTACCGCAGGATGTTGAAGATTATGTCCATAGAATCGGCAGGACTGCACGTTTTGGCGCCAGCGGTGAGGCTATCAGCTTTATCTGTGAACATTACGCCTATTCAATGCCGGATATTGAAGACTTCATCGGTCAAAAAATCCCGGTTAAAGCAATCACTGCTGACCTTTTAGCTGATGTTATAACACCCGCTAAAAGACCGCCAAAGCCTAAAACCGAGTATCAGGGCAAGCGACCTAACCCAGACAAAAGCCATAAACCTATAGTCCGATCATAAGCTCCCGAAAATCCTCGATAGCCGGATAGCCGGTTAGGTCTTTTTTAGGCTGTTTGCTATCGGGTTTACTCACAAAAATTAAATGCGCTATACCAAACAGCCTGGCTGAATTCAATACTGCCTGGCTGTCATCAATTAACAACGTCGTCTGCTTATCAAACGGCTGGTGTTGCTGTAATAAGCCCCAAAATTCCGGGTTTTCCTTAGGAAATCCCAAATCATGAGAGCTGATAATGCCATCGAAAAACGGCTGCAGACAGGTTTTTTCCATTTTTAAGCCCAAACTGTCTCGATGAGCATTGGTAACCAGTAGAACTGTTTGTGAAGATTGCTGAAGTTTTTCCAGAAATTCGGTGACATGGGGCAGTACCGCAATTAATCCTGAAATTTCAGCTTTTAATCCGGCAATATTTAATTGTAAAACATGACTCCAGTAATCCAGACAATACCATTCCAGCTTTCCTTCCATACCTTTAAACCGCGGCTCTAATTGCTGTTTTGCTGAGTCTATGCTGATACCATTTTGCTGTGCAAATTTTAGCGGCACAAACTCTTTCCAAAAATGATTGTCAAAATTTAAATCCAGTAAGGTGCCATCCATATCCAGTAAAACAGTTACAATTTTATTCCAATCAATCATGATAGTGAGTTATATTTGTCAAAATTAATTAATTAAATAGCAAAATGTCTGAAAAACCGACCATTCTTAACAAAACTACTATAGCTAAAAGCCGTTTATTCCGCATTGAATCGCTGGATATACAATTTAGCAATGGTGAACGGCGCAACTACGAGCGCCTGGCTCGCGGCAACCCCTGCAGTGCAGTGCTGATAGTACCCATGCTGGATGTTGAAACAGTGTTATTAATTAGAGAATATTCCGCTGGTGTACACCGTTATGAAGTAGGCTTACCCAAAGGTAAAACCGATACAGGTGAATCATTTCTGGAGGCCGCCAACAGAGAACTTAAAGAGGAAGTGGGCTTTGGCGCCAGAAAGCTGCATCACTTAAGCTCTTTCTCATTAGCACCATCTTATCTGGAGCATACTACAGAGATTGTCATTGCTCAAGATCTATATGCTGAAAAATTACCCGGTGATGAGCCGGAAGAACTCGAAGTTATCCCATGGAAATTAAACAATATCAATCGGTTATTGTCCACCGGTGAATGTACCGAAGCACGCTCAATTGCGGCACTGTTTATGACACTGGAATATTTCAAAACACGCTAATTTACAAAAGGAATTATTTCCCCGCCAACAAACCTCTTAATTTATTCATAGTTATAGCCACAATTTGGCCTTGCATATTGATACTGTCGATATTTTTTTAATGGCTTTTAATTTCTCTTTCAGAGGTATCAACTCTTCTGTCAGTTTTTTACTTCTTCCAGAAAAGGCGCCATATTGTCTTGGGCTTTGGCACAGCAGGCAATAAAATCAATCGTCCAGGAAAAATCACTATCGGCATCAGGTGTGCCGTGCATAGCCAACAATCTTGCCAAGGTTGGAAATTGTTTACCCTGATTATCGCCCTGTTCCAGCCAATCTCCTGTTAAAGTGACAGGTAAATCGGCATCGTTCATAATTTTGCCGTACTTATCAAAACCAAAATACGACAATGTCATCGGTATTTTCTTGCCCTTGGTAAAAAACAGCAAATTGGTTTTAACACCGGCCCCGGCCTTTGAAAACACGCCACCGGGTAAACTGACAATACACTACAGATCACATTCATCGACCAACTTGTGTTTGGTTTCAACAAAAGCGCTTTCATTGGCGCGAAACAATAATCCTTCATCCAGCACAATGCCACAACGCCCGCCTGCTTTGCCGTCCATCGGTATTTTCAGATCGGCAAAAATATGTTGCAGAAACAAAACCTGTGTCGAATCAGTTTCAAAACTGTAATTATCCTAAAAACCGCAGTTGAATAAAAACATAAAATCTGTAAGGCTTGTATTTTTTGAGCTGAACCCTGATTTTAC
>JBBQCU010000493.1:0-2600 GCA_038319065.1 Methylococcales bacterium | reverse complement strand
GCAATCCAATGATTCAGCAAAGCAGGGTCAGGATGATTACCAGTAGCGTAGCTTTAGTCCTGACAGTATTGAGTTTTCTGTTGCTATTTCCCATGCCCTTGAACACCTATGCCGAAGGCGTTGTCTGGCTGCCGGAACAGGCTAAAGTGCGTGCCAGGACAGAGGGTTTTGTTGCTCGGATTCTGGTTGGCCTCAATACAGTTGTGAAACGCGACCAGATTTTAATTGAGCTGGATGATCCGATATTAAAATTAAAGAAAAATATCCTTCGTCATCAGCTGGATGAATTGGATTCAAAACTCAAGGAATCATGGATGGTAGATCGTGTTAAAGCTCAGATTATTGAGGAACAAATGAAATCGGTTAAGGCTGAATTGGCTGAAATATCAGAGCGAATAGATAATTTGACATTAAAAAGTTTGAGTGACGGAATTTTTATTGTACCCCATGCCGAGGATTTGAATGACCGTTTTCTGCATAAAGGGGATTTAGTAGGTTATGTGGTAAATTATCCTATTACGACTATTCGTACTGTAGTCACTCAAGACAATATCGGCCTGGTCAGGGAGCGCACCAGGAATGTCCAGGTGCGCCTCGCGGAAAACATAAAACAGCTGTACCCTGCCGAAATATTACGCCAGATACCGGCGGCATCCGAGATGCTCCCCAGTCCGGCTTTAGGTTTAACGGGGGGGGGAAGATTCCTGTTAATCCATCGGATGAAAAAGGTGAAAAGGCATTTGAACCGGTTTTTCATATTGAATTGGTACTTCCGCCAGGCACGGATGTCAGAAATATTGGTGAACGTGTTTATATCCGTTTTAATCATGGCAGGGAGTCCCTGGCCATGCAGTGGTATAGATTGGGGCGGCAGTTATTTTTGAGAACGTTTAGTGTTTAGGGTGACCTTTCATGGCAAGTAGTTCCGTTTTTAAACCCGGTATCTTACAGGGCTTGTATCCGGAGAAAAATGGCCGGCCATCCGGTTTTCTTGATCAATCCTTGTTATGGGCAGAAAACCACGTTAATCGTAAGTTTAAACATAATCAAAAATCACTTGAGAATGTTGCCGTCGCGATTAATAGATGCACTGAATATTATGAAAAACTGAACGATGATGAGCTTGATGCACAAATTAAACACGTCAAATCGAAGTTGCATTTAAGAGGCTTTGAAGATGGAACGATTATTGAAGCCTTTGCCTTAATTCGTGAAATCGCGGGAAGAAAAATGTCTATGCGGCATTTTGATGTTCAGCTCATAGGCGGTTGGGTAATGTTGAAAGGCATGATTGCGCAAATGAATACTGGTGAAGGAAAAACGCTCACGGCTACATTACCCGCATGTACGGCGGCAATGGCAGGAGTTCCGGTACATATCGTCACAGTCAATGATTATCTGGTAAAGCGCGATGCTGAGTTGATGGGACCTATCTATCAGGCTCTCGGCTTAAGCGTTGGAACTATAACGGAAGGTATGGATTTTGGTGCTCGCCAGGCAGCCTATGCCTGCGACATTACTTATTGCAGTAACAAACAGTTGACTTTTGATTATTTGAAGGATCGTATTGTTCTTGGGCGTAAAGGCAGCCGTTTGCAACTTCAGTTGAATCGCTTATATTCTCAGCAGGAAGCCAAAACATCTCAGTTGCTGTTGCGAGGTTTGTGTTTTGCGATAGTTGATGAAGCGGACAGTGTACTTGTCGACGAGTCCAGGACACCCTTGATACTTTCCCGGGAAAAACAGTCGCTCGAACAACTTCTTGTTTATCAACAGGCCTTGCAAATCGCCGGGCAGCTAAAAACAGGTCATGACTTTGTTATCAATCATCGTAACCGCTCAATTGAATTATCCGAGTCCGGACTAAGCCGCGTTGAGCAAATGGTAAAGCCTTTGTCAGGTATCTGGTCAGCGGCCAAACGAAGCCGTGAATTAGTGTTACAGGCATTATCAGCACTGCATTTGTTTTTAAGAGATATTCATTATCTGGTGAAAGATGGCAAGGTTCTGATTATCGACGAATTTACGGGGCGTGTTATGGCCGATCGTTCTTGGGAAAAAGGTTTGCATCAAATGATAGAAACCAAGGAAGAATGCGCGATGAGTGATCAGAAAGAAACCATTGCACGAATTAGCTACCAGACTTTTTTTCGGCGTTATCTGCATTTAGCCGGCATGACAGGAACTGGGCTGGAAGTAAGAAAAGAGTTGTTTTCAGTATACAAAATTCCCGTTATCAGGATTCCTACAAATAAACTGGTTCAAAGTAAGCAATTACCGGCGAGTTACTATGCGTCCGCTCAAAAAAAATGGGAGGGAATTTTGCAGCGTATTAGTGATATTCATCAGCAAGGCCGGCCTGTATTGGTCGGAACCCGTTCGGTGGAAGCATCGGAACACTTGGGACGGATGTTATCCATGAAAGGCTTGCCGCATCGAGTCCTGAACGCCAGACAAGATGCGGATGAAGCAATCATCATTCAAAATGCCGGAACCTGGGGATGTATCACAGTAGCCACCAATATGGCTGGTAGGGGCACCGACATTAAGCTCGCACCAGGTATAAATGAATTGGGTGGCTTGCATGTTATTATATCGGA
>JBBQCU010000492.1:0-2720 GCA_038319065.1 Methylococcales bacterium | reverse complement strand
CGGCATTTCTCAATCGCCGCCTTGAGTTCGGGGGTTTTGAGCGCAATATCCTTTTCTGCGTCCAACACTTGCTTGGAGTCTTGGTCGGTTGGCGTTGAGCCCATTGATACGTATTTGTCGTTAATTCTCTTAATCAAGGCGTTATTCCGATTAATCTCTTGGCGTAGAGGATCAATCTCGCTGTTGCTAAAACCCTCATAACTTACATCATTCACCTTCTGTTTAGCATCTTCCAGAGACAAACCGGGCATCTGGCTGCTAATTGCGTCCTGAAGCGGCTTAACCTCATTCAGTCTGAAATTATTTAACTCCATTCTACTCTGTAAAGAAATACTTTTGTTGGCTTCTTGTGCCTTTTTGATATTGGCATCGAGGGGTTTTATCTCACTTCTCAGCGTCACCAGTTTCTTTCCGTTCTGCGGATCGTTCTCGAATTTGGTCACTGCCTCGTTCGCTTGTCTGAGTGCAGATTCATCTTCGTTCATCGCCTTTTCGCTTTTATCTTTAGCTTCCTTCGCTGTTATCAAGCTTTTTTCGAGCGTGGATTTGTTCAGCGGACTGCGGTCATCGCCTGTCGGTTTGGATGGCTTGAGAAATTTATTAGCCGCACCTTTTGCCTCCGTTACCGCATCATCAAATTCTTTCTTAGCAGTACAAGGGTCCTGCGCCAAAAGCAATTCTGGTAAAACCAAAAAAACTGCAGCTACAATGAAAATTCTAACCCTATTCAGTCGTCTTGTATCCTGCTTCATATCTTCTATTTTAAGAACAATTACTTTAATGATTTATGTCGTCGCTTCATTTGATTTCTAATGATTCGGCAATAAACCCGACCCCGGACCTTTCTGCCGGGTAGAAGGAACCAAAGTCGCCAGTTTGGTTTTCATCTTTTGAAAATCCCTGCTGTCAATTTGCATTTCCTTGTCGAGTGGAAAACTTTCCATGTAGTCTGTCAGATAAGTAGCGCGGTCAGGTGCGGGCGGATGGGTGCTGAGAAACTTAATGGGTTGTTTCGGATTCGCCTTGTATAATTTCAGGAAAAAATTGGATGTGGCCGTTGGATTATAGCCTGCATTAAATAATATGTGAGAACCGTAGAGGTCGGCTTCTTTTTCTTCAAAACGGCTATAAGCTCTGGTAAACAAATCCACAGTGATAGCCGCGCCCAATTTCGTCGCTATTTCCGCAGCTGCATTCCTGGGATTTATAAGTTGGGCAACTGCATTGGCAGCATTCTGCATATAGTATTTCTGAATAACAGCGCGTGCCTGATGATGCGCATAATTGTGTGCCAATTCGTGCGCTAACACTCCAGCCAATTCCGATTCATTTTCGGCAGCGGCAAGCAAACCCGTATAAACAATAATATGACCGGGCGTGGTAACGGCATTCACCTCAGGTGAATTCACAACTGTGATTTTGTAGTTGAATGGCGACCCCGGCGATTTGTTGATCAGGCGCGAAACCAGGTTATCAAGATAGTCATTCAGCTCTGCATCTTCCAATTTTGTTGCTTGCGCGGTCATCGCTATAAACCCCTGACTTCCCAGGTTCATCTCCCAATCCGGCGTAACCTGAAAGATAGGTTCTTGCTTGTAGGTCTGCGGATTGTAAACCGTAATCTGCGATTCTGGTGATTGGTAATATAGGGCATGCCCATTCCAGTTTGCCAGGAATCGCTGTTGGCCGTCCTGAACAATTTGGCGCACCTGCGCGAAGGTCTGAGTGTCGATGGCAGGACTCATCAGAAAACGATTGAATGTTTTGATGCTTTCGCCGTATTGCCCGCTGTTGTAATGGGCATATCCTTTATAATAAGCCAGGCGGCTATTGGCGGGAAACTGCGTTAAAGCTTGCGTCGCCGTCTTGATACAGACATCATAATTTTTTAAAAATCCAAAGTAAGCTTGATAGAAATAGGTAATACTAAGAAATTCAAAACATGTCTCACAGGATGGTTCTTGCTTTAACTCCTTTTTGAGCAAGTTTTCAGCTTCTTCTAAACTCTTTTTTGCGGATTTTTTAGTTTTGCATCCCTTGAACTGAGATAGTTTAACCCTTGTTGTTTACCTTGCTCAATTAAACTTTCAACCGTGCGATTTGTTGTGTTTACGCCCTGGGCGAAACTTATTTGCGTTATATTGAACGCAAATCCAATCGCGATAATAATACATGTGTTTATTCGAATCATTGGAAATTTACCTCCCAACTTGAAAAGCCAAATTTCAAAGAGTAAAGCTATTGACTCACTAACACGAAATAAAGATAAAAAAAAAACGAAATGTTTCCGAATTTTTTAAATATTAGCGCAACGCTTACGATAAAGAGCATTTAAGAGTGGGGCTATTCTTCTTTGCTACCAACCAATGGAAAACAGAATTTCACATAAAATGAAAAAAAATAGTTTGCGGATAACGTGTTTATTGTTCTGCACTTTATTACACTTACTAACTAGCTGCCTAGCGCAGGTTCAATCTACAACGAATACTCCTGTTCGTATAGCCGTTGCCGGTATCACGCATGGGCATGTTGCCTGGATACTGAGCAGGAAGAAACCGGATATAACCATCGTTGGAATCTATGAACCCGATAATGAACTTGCACAACGGTTGGCGAAACATTATAATCTCAACACTGCCCTTATTTACAACAATCTTGGCAAAATGCTTGATGCCGTAAAGCCGGAAGCTGTTGTTGCTTTTGGTTCAATATATGAACAT
>JBBQCU010000491.1:0-2786 GCA_038319065.1 Methylococcales bacterium | reverse complement strand
CAAGTGTGCTGCTTTGGTTTTTAGTTCAGTAAACAGCACGTTCTATCTCCTGTTTGTATGTATTTCGGAAGCAATGAAGGTGCAAGATGCTGATATAATTTGGCCTTTGGCCGGACATGCGGTGCACACAATCATGGCGGTTCATGGTTTTATGTCGTGTTTTCAATTTAGAGATTAAGTGAATGAGAGTATCGAATGTTAACTGAATTTGGCAAATTATACGTTGTTGCTACGCCAATAGGTAATTTAGCCGATATGAGTTTCAGGGCGGTTGAGGTATTAAAGCACGTCGATTTGATTGCTGCAGAGGATACCCGGCATGTAAAAATACTGCTTCAACATTACGGCATTACCAATAAGCTGGTTTACTTGCACCAGCATAACGAAGATAAAGCATCGTTTGTATTGCTGGAAAAATTACGTGCGGGGCAATCTATTGCCTTGGTCTCGGATGCAGGAACACCGTTGTTAAGCGATCCGGGCATGCCGTTGGTAAAAATGGTGAAGGATGCGGGTCTGGATGTTGTGCCCATACCCGGGGCTTGTGCGTTGATCGCTGCTTTGTCGGCGGCGGGATTGCCCGTTACTCAGTTTTCATTCGAGGGTTTTTTACCCAGAACCTCATCGGCGCGAAAAGCATTTTTTAATGAAAGAGTCCTATCTCCAAAAACCTGGGTATTTTATGAGTCCAGTCACCGGATTCTGGCTGCATTACAAGACATGGCGGAAATATTACCGTTAGACCGTCAGATTGTAATTGCGAGAGAATTGACCAAGCTTCATGAAACCATTGTGAAAACCAGTTTGGGTAATGCCCTGGAGTTGGTAGAGCAAGATGACAATATGAGAAAAGGCGAATTTGTTGTTATTGTTGATGGCGCAGTTGTGGATAAAAAAGACCAAATTATAACTGCTGAACAGGAAAAATTACTCCGGGTGTTGTTGCGCGAATGTTCCATTAAGACTGCTGTTGCAATGGCTGTGGAAATTACCGGGATAAGAAAAAAACTGTTGTACCAGGCTGCGCTGGACATGAATAAAGAATTAGCCGACATAAAAAAGATCTAGGAAATCAGCACTATGTTTCAATCCCTTATTTCGTGTTGGGTGGATTCCTATCTCACTATCGTTCGAAATGACAAAAAGTTATCGTTATCTCCGGATCAGCAAACAACTCGTTTTCGATGGGAAATTACTTCAATTTCATGCAGTTGGCATAATTAGAAGGGACGATTTTATTGTTTGCATCAAGCTTTACTAAAGTCCAGGTCGGTGGCGCGATAATTTGTACACCTTTCGCAACTAAACCAGGTATTCTTGCAGTCGCGGCAACAACATCTTCGGGGGGTGTTCAAATCCTCCAGAGAAACCGCTTGGTTGCCGAATTCCGGTTCATTGGCAATCCAATAGAGTATGTCGTTAATGTTGAAAGACTGTGCATAAACACGATTAGGGTTAACCCTTGCCTGTTTATACTCATCAATCATCTTTTGTGCATACATTTCTTGAGTGAACCCGTCGAACGGCATAGGCACCAGCGCTTCTTTTAATTCAGGTGTCATTGAGACATTCAACTCTTTTGTTAAAGCGATGTATTTGGTCTGCCGATGCGGCAAGCGGGGACAGTATGGTTATTACACCCGCAATAGCAAGCAGGGTTTTAATGATGCTCATGATAGTCTCCAATAAAGGTTAGGTATTTTTTATAGTGTTCAATCGAATTGCGCTTTGAACATTACGTTATTTATATGTCTATTTGATGTCGATTTTGTTATCAATCGATGAAACAACATGGACATTCTCACAATACCTATTACTCAATACCGAAAATGACCTCGACCGTGACTGAAACTTCTTGCTCGCCTGCCTGTATCGGGGTGGAATTGCTAGCCCCAATAGCTCCTCTCATAACGCCCATCTCCGCGTAAGGTACCGGCATCGGCGGTACGCCGCCGCCCTCAATGATATGCAGGGCGCGACCCAAAATCACGCCCGCCAATTTTGCATATTGCTCGGCTTTGGCTCGCGCGTTAGCGTAAGCTTTTTCGCGGGCTTGGGCCAGAGCGGCCTCTGGATTATCAATGGCAAAATTTATACCTTGGACTCGTACCGGATTGCCGCCCGCTTTGACTGCGGAATCTATGATAGCGCTAACTTTGTCGATATCGCGGATACACACAGTTACTCGATTGGCGAGCTGATAGCCGGTAATTTTATTGGCGGTATCCTGGCTGTAAATCGGATACAAGGAAACGTTGCTCGTTTGAATATCTTTATCTGCCACATTCGCCTCTTTTAAACCTTTGATTAACGCTGTCATCGTTGCCGCGGCTTGGTCGCGTGCCGCTTCCGCGCTTTTTGCCTGAACTTCGACGGATAAGGTTAAATCAGCTTTGTCCGGCACGATAGAGACACGGCCCAGGCCCATAACCTGGATGGAGTGAGGACGGTTAGGCTCAAGATTTTCAGCATGCAAGGGTGGCATAAGGCCGAATCCTATCAAGGTGAGGGTAATTAAGGCGGTAAGCCGAGGATGTAGTGTGTTAAACATGATAAATCTTTCCAGTTTAAGGGGGCTAAAAATATAATGCTCTTGGCAAAAAATAATAGATACAATATCAACCTATGGACAGCAAAGAGGTCAATGATTATGTCATGCCTGTATGTTAAAGTTTGACTAAATTGAAAAATTAATTAAGTTACCAAATGAATTATACGCACACTTCATCATGACAGTTATGACCGTAAACAAGGCACCGTGTGAAATTAATCTGAGCCGTAAAGAG
>JBBQCU010000490.1:0-2818 GCA_038319065.1 Methylococcales bacterium | reverse complement strand
TCGCTGATGATGCCATTCCCTATTCAACGGAGAGCAATTTGAGCTTCCCTCCTTTGAAATGCCATATCCAGCCTTCTGACCTGATCTGTCTGGTAGGTCCTCACCGTTCTCAATTAAGAGCTTATTTGCTCATGTTGGCAGGTATTTCAAAACCGGTGCAAGGTAATATAGAGATTTTGGGGCAAGTCGTTTCTGACCTTGATCAACAGGCATGGCAAAAGCTTCGTTGTCAGATAGGTTACCTTTCCGGCGTCTCCCCCTTGCTATCAGTACAGCCAGCACTGATGAATGTTATGTTACCGGTACTTTACCATGTCAATTTGCCATTCCGGGAAACGGCTGATAAAGCGAGAGTGTTATTGGCAGAATTAGGTTGTCATTTTGAGCTAACAACTTATCCCGCACTGCTGAATAGTGTTCAGCGATTACAAGTAGCTTTAGCGCGTGCTTTAATTCTTGATCCACAAATACTCATTTTGGATGTGCCGTTTAATAATCTAGGTGCGAGCGATCGCCAAAAAATGGGCGTATTATTGGGCAAATACAGAAAGAATCGTGCTGTTTGTATGATGGGAGGACTCCAATATCCTCTTTTTTTGGAGCAACATGCAAACCGGATTATTTTTATTTCAGAGCATAAAATCATAGCCTTTAATAGCTGGAAGTCCTTTATGGGGACGGAAGACCCGGATGTTCAAGAGTTGTTGGGACTGTTGTAGTTTTCGCATTAGACTGTTTTTATGAATCAAAATCCTGACAAACAGACTGGACATCATCTTCACCAGATTTCATACAATTATCGTGAACGGATAGTAGGCTTTTTCATATTTTCTGCTTTCATCTTGTTTTTGTTTTTTGTTTTGATCAGTGTAAAAAATCAGCACTTATTTGAAAAACGCGTGATCTTTTATATTGAAGTTAACAGTAGTGAAGGTATTAACCGAGGAAGTATTGTTCAGGTACTGGGAACTGAAGTAGGAAGGGTTTCTAATCTGAACCTTGCCCAAGGTCATAAAATCCGGATCACTATTGAAGTCTATGAAGGTCAGCGGACGTTGATTAGAACAGGAGCAAAGGCGCTAGTAAACCGGTTAACAAATATTGGCAATGCTCTGATTGAAATTAAGTCTGATTCGATAGAGGCACCGATTTTGCCGGACGGCACTACGATACCTGTTGAGGAAACACCATCATTGAACGATTTGTTATTGGGTTTAGCGAGTATTATTCAGTCAGCTGACAGCAAAAATTTATTAAGCAAATTTGAAATTATTTTGCCAAAGGTGGAGCAAACCTTAAAAAATGTGCATGAAATTATTGCACAAATTGCCAGCGGTCATGGTACTTTGGGGGCCGCCGTATTTGATCAACAGGTTGAACAGGAATTAAAGGTCATTGTAAAGTCAAGTGCCGAAATATTGGCGGAAGCTGAGGGTATTATCAGCGTTGCCAAACAAAGGCTTGATCAAATGGAGCCGGTTTTAATTGATGCTGCGCATGTAGCGCATGATATGCAAGGGGTTACGCAAAGTCTCCCGGATATGCTTTCAGACCTCAAAAAAGCTATCGCATTAACCCAGACCGCTTTAACTTTAATCAATGAAGAGTTACGTGATCTACCCGGCGTTGCTTTGGATGCAAGGAAAGCTTTGAAGCGGACTGATCAATTACTGGAGAGTGTCCAACAGACATGGCCTTTATCTACAAAAATTCAAGAGCCGGCCACCAGCCAAGTAATTCCACCCCATCCTATTCATGATTAAGCGAAGTTTAATCTTGTGCCTGTTGTGCCTTAATTTTGTCCTTATTAGTTGCGGTGGGCATACGGGAAGCAAACCGGTCGTAGTACTGGATGCAGAAAGTTACACCAACGAGGGTATGCAGGCATTTGCAGAATCGAACTGGCAACGGGCGCGACGGTTATTCACACATGCATTATTACTTTACCAGGGAATAGATGATCAGCAAGGTGTTTTACAGAGCCATATTAATCTGGCTGAGGTGGCATTATCAGTGCGTGATTATCAGGCTAGTCAAAGACACCTGGATCAAGCGACCGATATTATCCGGACAAAGTCACTAAGCCCTTATCAGCCACGCATCACACTGCTTTATGTGCAACAAGCTTTGCAACAAAAACAAATTGTTCAGGCTGAACATCTTTTACTACCGCTATTACCGGTATTCCATAACTCTACCCCAGTGACTATTCCAGATGCCATTCAGATGTCTGCCATAGCGAATCGAACCAAGATCGCTTTTATGAACAATCAGGATGAGGCGCTCTGGGTTCTTCGCTATGTTAAGGCTCTAAAAATATACGATATTAAAGACTATGATCTGGAGGCTCGTTTACTACGTTTTCAATCCAGTCTGCTACAAAGTCAAGGGGATTACGACGCATCCGAAGCCAAGTTGCAGCAGGCACTTGCTATTTATAAAAATAACTTTTCCCGTACAGGTATTGCTGTGACGCTTTTTGAGTTAGGGATGCTTTATATGCATCAGGCTCAATGGCAAAATGCTCAGGATTATTTTAATCGGTCAATTGCGGTATATCACTATCTTAGGGATATTGATAAGGTCACTCAGGTGACTGAAAGCCTGGAAAAAGTGGAATTGGAACTCGGTAAACAGGCACGCTAATGAGTGCCTCATAATCGATTCCGGGTATCATGCCACTAATACCAATACGCCGGGTTCTATCGCGAAATTAGTCGGCTGAGATAAAAATGTGCAATCTTTACTGGCCGTGGTTGTTAACCCATTTTCTCTTTCAGATGACTATGTAAAAATGGTCAACTTGAACGATCCTTGA
>JBBQCU010000489.1:0-2838 GCA_038319065.1 Methylococcales bacterium | reverse complement strand
ACCGACACAAGCGTCTTCTATTAATGGGATTGTGCATCTAACTTTAAACATTTGTTCGTGCGCAAGGCCTGACATGGTTACTAACGTATATTCAGGCAATTCCAGTTTTTTGGACTGCATCAATTCCTGCAATTGGGTTTTGGGATCTTTTGCCAGTTATCCAAAGACAACCGGTTTAGTTTTTCCGAAAATAAATGTTCTACCCAGTCTTGACAAGCCTTTATACCTTGATCTATAAACAATGCACCCATGATGGCTTCCAGTGCATCTGACAAAATGGAATCACGGCGAAAACCGCCGCTTTTCAATTCCCCTGAACCCAACAACAAATAATCCCCCAACTGGTGCTTTCTGGCCAGTTCTGCTAATGAACTCTGATTGACCAAACTCGCTCTTAGCCGGCTTAACACGCCTTCACAGGCATCCGGAAATAACTCATAGAGTTTTTGAGCAATTACGAAACCCAGGATTGAATCGCCCAAAAACTCCAGTCGTTCATTATTATTCGAGCTTGCGCTACGATGGGTTAAAGCCATAGTAAAAAGCAGTGGATTATTAAATGTCAATCCCAGTTTTTTACACAATACCTCGGACTTTTTTATCACTTTTCTCCGGCCTCAATAACGTCTTTAAATTCCACTAACGCACTCAGGTTACCGGCAATTTTCCTGACAACCTCATACTCAATGACCACTTTCAGATAATTACCATATTTGGTGATAGTGATGTCATCCTGTGAAACATCATAAACATAATTAATATTGAATCGTTTGTTCAGGCTGTTTCTAATTTCGGCTTGGCTTTGTTCGTGAATATTTGGAGTTTTTTTTATCTCGGCGAGGGCATTCACTACTTTGCTGTGATCAAGGTAAATCGGTGCTATTTTAAGGCCCAGTAAAACAAAAAACCCAATGAGCCCGAGAATAAATACAAGGGAGATAAAAGTAAAACCTTCTTGATGTTTAGGCGATATATTCATTTAACCCTCCAAACTATTCATGATGGCGCAATTTAACGTCTATAACTATGCACATTGAATCTATTTTCAAATCAATTCAATACCGTGCCAATACGATCAAAACCTATTACGCCTTTCTTTTGTAAATCCCAGCTCATCCAGATAAAAAAAGCTTTGCCAACCAGATTTGCTTCAGGTACCGGCCCCCAGTAGCGGCTATCATTGCTGTTATCACGATTATCGCCCATGGCAAAATAATTGCCTTCCGGCACGACATATACAAATTCAACCGATGGCGTGCCATTTCTAATAAGGATATCGTGTACGACACCCGTCAAATCTTCCTGCAAGACTTCAGCCCCTGTCATATCCTCCCCCTGACCTACACCCTGATAACGCCCCAATGAAACCTGTTTAACGGGCATGTCATTGATTGTGAGTTGTTTATTGCTATAAACAACTTTATCGCCAGGTAGGCCAACAATACGTTTAATATAATCCACAGACGGCTCTTTAGGGTATCGAAAAACGACAATATCGCCACGCTTTGGTTCATTCAGTTCAATCACTTTTTTATTGATAACGGGCAGGCGTATGCCGTAAGTAAATTTATTGACCAGGATAAAATCACCCACCAGCAAAGTAGGCATCATGGACCCGGAAGGAATACGAAACGGCTCGGCTATAAATGAGCGAAGCAACAACACAATCAAAACAATCGGAAAAAAAGAACGTGCATACTCGACGAGTACGGGTTCATTTTTTTCATCAAAAATGAGTCCTTTTGATTTAAGGAATAACAAATACCCACCCCAAATTACACCCGTAATTACAGTGGCAAGCAAAAGAAAAAAGGAAAAATCAAAGTCCATAATTTATATATTTTTAAGAGTGTAGGGGCCAGCCCACTTCGCCTTTGCTCAGGACAGGCTTGGGGGGTTGTCCGGTTGAATAAGGGGTTTGAGTTATTCTTTATTTAGCTGCAAAACGGCCAGGAATGCCTCTTGAGGAATTTCAATATTACCGACCTGTTTCATCCGTTTTTTACCGGCTTTTTGTTTTTCCAGTAATTTTTTCTTACGGCTGATATCACCGCCATAACATTTGGCGATCACGTTTTTGCGCAGGGCTTTAACGGTCGATCGGGCGATAATTTTCGAACCAATGGCAGCCTGAATGGCAACCTCGTACATTTGCCGTGGAATCAGGTCTTTCATCTTTTCAACCAAATCGCGTCCACGATTATTGCTTAAATCCCGATGAACAATGATCGACAAGGCGTCAACCTTTTCAGCATTAATCAGGACATCCAGTTTCACCAAATCCGCTGCTTGAAAACGTAAAAACTCATAATCAAACGATGCGAAACCCCGGCTCACTGACTTTAAGCGATCAAAGAAATCCAGCACCACTTCGCTCAACGGCATTTCATAATGCAGTGATACCTGTCTGCCGGCGTACTGCATATCCTTCTGGACACCGCGTTTTTCAATACATAGCGTAATTACTCCACCCAGATAAGTTTCCGGAACAAGAATATTAGCGCGGATAATAGGTTCCCTGATTTCCTTGACCGTGCCGCCCTCCGGCAATTTAGCCGGATTATCCACCATTAACACCTGGTCGGTTTGGGTAATTACTTCATAAATTACCGTCGGCGCTGTGGTAATCAAATCAACGTTATATTCCCTTTCCAGGCGTTCTTGCACAATCTCCATGTGCAACATACCCAGAAAACCGCAGCGGAATCCGAAACCCAAAGCCTGTGATGTTTCCGGTTCGAATTGCAAAGCAGCATCATTGAGGTTTAACTTTTTGAGCGCTTCACGCAAATCTTCGTAATTATCGGAGCTGACCGGATACAAACCGGCAAAAACCCG
>JBBQCU010000488.1:0-2842 GCA_038319065.1 Methylococcales bacterium | reverse complement strand
ATCCAGTTGCGCTTCAGGCAGAGGAAATGTCCCTTCCAGCTCAATGGGGTTCTGCGTTGCAATTACCCAGAATGGCTTGGGTAAATGATAGGATACACCTGCACAGGTCACCTGATATTCCTGCATGGCCTCAAGCAGTGCCGACTGAGTCTTGGGTGTCGTTCTATTAATTTCATCTACCAGCAGCATGGTAGAAAAAACGGGCCCACGGCGAAAATCTATGCGTACATCATCATCGTGATTGCCCTTGAGCAAAATTTCGCTACCGGTGATGTCTGCCGGCATCAGATCCGGAGTACACTGGATACGGGAAAGTGAAACATCAATACTGGCTGCCAGTGCCTTAACCAGATGTGTTTTACCTAGGCCTGGCAAGCCTTCGAGAAGTATATGCCCTCCAGCCAATAGAGCGATGATCAAATCATGAACAACATTATCCTGACCAACAATAACATTTGCTAATCGGTCCTGAAGCTTTACAAAATCTTCTTGAAAAGTGATGATGCGGTTCTCAATAATGTCTAGTAATTCCAATGTTCTCATTTTTCCATAAGTATGTTTTTAAAATAAGCGTTTATATATTGCTGCTGACTGGGCGAAAAACGGGTCGTATATGCTATTGAAGTATTTCCGGATGCAAGGGTTGAAGGCACTTTATTACGCTTATCCGAACCGGAAAATTGATGCGCTTTAAAGGGCAAACCTTTGCTGTTACTACTGACCAAAGTCCCATCCTGTAATTCAATATTGACAAGTTTAATGTCCAGGTTCTGATCATCCTTGTGCAGGGATGAAGAAGGATTGTCATCAGCCTGCGTTCCGATACCGGCATCAGCACGCTGATTTTGGGGCTGTAATTGACTATTGCCGGTCTTAAAGCCGCCTTGCGAAGGACCTTCCATTGAAGTCTGCAAATTATCTTTGTTTATATTTGAAGACATATCATTCATCCGCGCCTTTATTTTATTGGGTTGAAGTTGGGACAATGCTTGCTTACCTGCTGTTAAAAAATCTTCTGTCAGTTCTTCCTTGGAGGATAATGCTCCATCTTGCAAAGCATTTTCTTCTCTTCTGATTTCATTAATCAGAGAGGCAATTAAAGCAGGTTTGGAATGAGGTGTTAATCTATTGCTCTCGACTGTTGTTACCTTCTGTTTATCCCGTACCCCCGGCAGCAATATAAGAAAAACCCCAAATAAAGCAATAACCAAAGCAGTCCATGGAAACTGATTTTGTTTATGGTATGCCGCCTGCTTAAACTGTTCATGCCAAAGTTGCGCGGTGAGTGCCGCCTGTTGAATAATCCAGGGACTAAAATCCCGGGAAGCTGCGGGATTGGTGAAAATTAACTCTGTAGCCGTTGTCATTAATGATTTGCCATTGAATAAATCGTCGGCGTGGCATGCGGCATTGGCAATCGTTGGCATTTTTTTGATGGCAACAATAATTCCGCCAACGATAGGCAGTAGTGCCAAAGTCAGGCTTAAAGAAATCAGCATGTTACGGAAGAATAAATTGATAACCCCCGCAAGGATCAAAATTAAGGAACTCTTCCACAACCCCAATCCGAGTTGGTAACGTAAAATATCAAACCATAACGCTTTTCTAACGCACCGAATGAAGCGCTCAATGGTAGTCTTATCTTTAGCGCTTATTAATTCAGCCAGTTCAGCCATTGCTCACTCGTATTCCAGATTATTGCTGATGCAACCAGACATAGCGGCATATCCAGCTTGATTGGTAGATTAGCAAAAAGTTGCGAATGGTTTAGCAGTAAAACAAGTACGACCGTGACCAGTGAAACAACTAACAATACAGCAATAATCTTTATGATAAATAAAAAGGATATCGCAGATGCTAGCCAAGCCAGAGAGACGAAAGGTAATGGTATTAATATCACACACAAATTTGCAAAATAACATTCAATAACGGAATGTTCGCGTATAAACCAGGGCACCGAAAGAATTATAGTGGCAACTTGTAGACGCCAAAGGACATCAAGGGCCTGATTGATAATTAGCGTCGCATTTACCGTAGTCCCGGCACAAGCCATTGAACCCCATGTCCAGATTAACAAGGGCAAACATATCATAAAACCGTTAACGTAGCTGGAGCGCATGGCATTCATTGTGAAACCACATTTTCTTCCAAATGAATAAGCAACCAGCCGATATGGTTTGTAGAAAACCTTAGCAAATCGGGTGTAAAAGGAATGAGAATAGCCGCAGCAAAACGGTTATTGTATTGGGACATCAATTTAACTAATTCAGAATTGCCTGTAACTTTTGCTGTTGCTGCTATCGGCTTCCACGTTTGACCGGATTGCAGTGCAGGTAAACAATAGAATTCCCCTTTCCATTTCAATAAACCCGCTTGCAGGGGGTGTTGACCGGTGTTTGTTACGATAGGCTGCTGATTTTCACTCTCCAGCTTAAGCGGTGCTTCAATTTCTAAACTCGACTGCCAGTACCATTCAGCGCGGGAGAGCAAAGAAAGCTGAGTATCTACAGTAACGACATCCGGGTGTTCGCCATTGAAATGGAGTAACTGCTCAGAAATTGATCCCGCCTCCGGCAAAACGGCGGTTGTGGGCAGGTCGATAGACTCCCGCCACCATCCGGTGCCAAGCATAGTCAACAAAGCACTATACCGGGCTGAACCATGCTGACTATCCATTTGCAGCCAGCTGATCAAATAACGCTCAGGTTGCTGTTTGTACCAGATCACAATAGTGATGACTGTTGCCAGTAACGGCAGAATAAATAATGCATATTTATGTTTATTTATGACAGCGGTCATTATCACAATTAGCAAATAGCCAAAACAAAAACCAAGCAACAAT
>JBBQCU010000487.1:0-2850 GCA_038319065.1 Methylococcales bacterium | reverse complement strand
CAGTGCCGCGCTGGCGGCTGGTGCGGAATGGCCGTATACCATAGCTAAGCATGTCCTGAGAAAAACCGGGGCCATTGTCGAATACATCAATGCGCAATCCTTGGGGTTTGGCGCGTGCCTTGATGCAGATCAAACCCGAACTGCCTTCCACGGCATCAGCCGCATTAAGTATCAAATTCAACAATGCCTGACGCATACCGCTCTCGGGTAGATGAACCGGTAATGCATCAGGTACATCATTATTCATCTCTATGGTTTCGGCGATCTGGTAACGGGTCAAAGCAAGCAAGTCCCGGATGAGTGTTGCCAGATCAAAATCAGTGGATATTTCAGGCGAATGACGGCTTTGATCGAGCATATCGTTAAGCAAGCGTCCCAGGCGTTTAAGCTCGCTGCTAATCAGTTCCATTCTTTCGCACTGTTGTTGATCATCAATTTCACGGCGCAAATTATTGAAAGCCATCTGAATGCCAGCCAGTGGATTACGGATTTCGTGTGCGAATTCGGCGGCAACTTCGCCTATTGCCGCCAAACGTTCGGCTCTTGCCAGGCTATATTGCTGCTCCAATAGAGCTTGTGTGGCTAATCTGACTTCCCGTTGCAATGATTGTGCGTACAGGCGCTTGGCTTCTTCCAGTTCGGCAAGATGTATGACCAAAGCGTTATAACTGTTAAAAACCGGAAATAGCAAAGGATCCAGGTGATCCGTGGTGATCGGTGTATAGTTCTCTTCAGTCAAGCGTTCCAATAGCCGCCTCAGATCATTTAGCGGATGCAAAATTCTAAAATATAAAAACAACATCGCCCCCAATAATATCAGGGTAAAGGTGACTAATGCGATGTACAATTCGGTCTGGGTATCGCGATTGATGTCCTCCAGTAATTCTTCCCGCCGCAAGCCTTCTTCATCGAGGGTTTGGCTCATTACGTCAAGAGCCTGTATCAGGCGAGCATTTTTTTCACTCTTGTCGAGTTTGTTTACATTGGCCAGCAGACTACTGACAGTTTCCAGACTTTTTCTTGCAGGCGATGATAAATACCTGTCATCGGCCATTAATTCCTTCATTTCACTCAGGGTTTTAGTTAATACGACAGGATGGGGACGGGGCACGGTTTCGGTTACATAGCCAATCAACGATTGCTGTAAGCCAACGGATACATTTTGAATGCGGTGCGAATAGTTCACATAAGACAGTACTGTTTCAAAGTGATGGAGATTGCGCCAGATCATGCCGCCAAGAATAGCTAGAGCCAACATCAGCAACCCCAGGAAAGCCAGGGCACGGAGTTTTGCGGGCCGATAAAAAATTGAGGTCATTGGGTCTCTTTTTAATAGTCAGGAACATGCATGAAATTAGTTGGGCTTTTTGCCCCCTCTCCCTCCGGGATTGGGTTGGGGAGAGGGAATATTGATGGTCAAGTTATTTCGTGCACGTTCCTCAGGTGAATCCGGGAGTTGAAAATAAAGGACGAGTCGTTCATGTTGTTTTATCCTAAATACCGCAGTCCTGTAGCTGGAATAAGCCTTTTAGTACCTAGCCTACTGTGGGCTATACAGGTAGAGTTGTTTATAGGCGGCAACCCGTTCTGCAAAAGCACCGTTCGCTTGCACCAATCCATCCAGATCGGCTGTTAATAGTGCGTTAATATTGGCTTGACTGGCAACCATTAAATCCCGCATTTTTTGCACCTCATTTTTGGCTCCTTCCATATCTCCTTGTAAATAAAGAGTTACTGATAAGCATAAGTAAGCATAGCTCTTTTTTTCGTCTAAATTAAACAGCTCTATGCTTTTCTTGGGTGCTATTTCAAAATACCAGGCATCTTGATTATCCGGTTTATCCATAATTGTTTTATCTTCCAGCCATTCAATAGCTTGTTTTTGATAACTCAATGCCTGACTCAAATAATCAAGCCGCCAGTAAATCTCCGCGCTTTCAAGTGCGGAAAGCGGGTATTCTTTATTTTTTCCATATTCCTTGATGGCTTCTTCGTAATTACGTTGATTAAAAAGAATAGTTGCCAGGTTGTTTCGATATTTAGGTGTTGGTGATATTTCTATAGCTTTCAATGACTCAACCTTGGCAGATTCCGGGTAGCCTTGCTGGTCATAAAGCTTAGCCAAATCATAGTGTGCTTCAACCAGTTTCGGATTTAGTTCTATAGCCTGCATATAATGTTGTATTGCCTTTTCCGTCTGATCATTAGCTGCATAATACTCACCCAGGAATAAATTAACATGGGGGTCGTTCGGGTTTTGCTGATAAAGCGAGTCGATGGCCTCTTTAAATTCCGGCTGGGATAATGTCTCCCGGGCCTGAACTATTTGCAAGCTCCAAACGGCTTGTTGATTTTGTGGATTCGTTTTGAATTCCGCTTCAAAAATTCGTTTAGCATCAGCGTAACGACCGATATTTAATGCATTATCACCTTCAACGATTAACTGCTTGTCAGCGATTTGAGGTTTTTTCGAAATATCATAGACGTAGGCTACCCAGCCGCCTGCTGCAATCACAGCGATAAATGTGACGGCGAGACATATATTTTTTATGTAATTCCATAGTTCTGGTAAAAAGTTCATGGTTTCGTCCTAATTGGAAACAACATGCCAAGTGAAGACATTGAGTTTTTCCTAGCCTTCCAAAGCTCCATTATAATACGAAGTAAGAACAAGTATGGCACGCCGTGCAACTCTCATCAAACGATTGATGATGGAATTTCAGCGACAGATTTAACTGTCACGCAACGAATCTAGGAGATCTCTCCCCATGTCCGATGTGTTCCTTTCCCATAACTTTACGCCAAGCCTAATAGCGCCTGGCGGCAAAGCGCATTTGCGAAGCCGCGACC
>JBBQCU010000486.1:0-2855 GCA_038319065.1 Methylococcales bacterium | reverse complement strand
GGCCCTCAGCAGGTTCTCGAATATCTTGGTCGTTATACGCATCGGGTGGCTATTGCCAATCATCGTCTGATCGATTGCGTCGATGGCAAGGTCCGCTTTCACTGGAAAGATTACCGGCACGACTCGCGCCAGAAGGTGATGACCCTGGTTGTCGATGAGTTTATTCGCCGCTTCCTGTTGCCTGTCCTGCCCAGCGGTTTTCAACGGATCCGGCACACCGGCTTGCTTGCCAATTGCTGTCGCGCAGTTAAGCTGGCTCGCTGCCGGCAGTTACTCGACGCCCCCGCTCCCGCCGTCAAACTCCCCGATGCCGCGCTGGACTATCGCGACCGCTACGAACAGCTCACCGGTAAATCGCTACGTGATTGCCCGAAGTGTGGCCAGGGTCACATGCTTTGCCTCGAAACCTTCCTGCCGGGCACCCTGCCGCGCGGGCCTCCGGGAGCGTGCACATGAACGTCCACCTAAAAACGCTGCTGAACGTTTCCGGAATAGCCAAGCGGAACGGTAGGCTTCCTTTGCTCAGAGCAAGCAAAGTCTGCGCTAATACGCTCATGTCGCAGCTAGTTTACCCATTAAATCACTTATTACGGCCGGTCGGTATCCGGACACCCTGCCAGAAATTAGTGCAAAGGCTTTGCCGGTATGCCTTTTCCCTCTGTCAGCAGCCCGCTTTGATGATGCCGCTCTGATTCAATCCCCATTGCTGCACGGCTAGTGCGGCGGTTTAGTACAACAGGATTTTTAGCCTACCGAACGCGGTGAGAGTCCCTCGCTTTCATCCTGCTCGGTGCGCCGCGACCGCCAGACTAAAAACCCTCTTCATTATGACAAGTGTCTTTTTATGCACAGTATGTTGCCGCGATCAAGATGCTGCCCGGGTTAGAAGCCTCTATCTGGCTCATGAGCTTTGCATAATTTCCTCGATTTCAAAACAGCTATCAAAGTCTTAACAGCACAAGAAAGGGGCACATTTGTTCATGCAGAGCCCATCAACCTTATCCAGCTCCCATCTTTTCATTAAAAGTTGGCTATGTAAGGCGTGGTGGTCTTCGTGCAGACTGCAATTGCAAGCCTGAGAGGATGGTTTGTTGAGGAAACCACTGTCTCCAGAAATGGACCAAGGAATGTCCACTCCAGACAAATGCAGAAATTAGTTCCAGGCTTTCAGGCGGGGGGGGCATGCTCAAATCAATAAATACCGGCTATAAATCATTCAAGGCCAAATCACTGTGCATAAAAGGACACTTAACATAATGGCCGAAATAAGGCGATCATAAAACCTAAAAATAAGTATTTCCCAGTGTCTGCTTTTATTTGGAATAGTCTGTGTTTTCTTTTTTCAACCTATGTGGGTGTTATCCGATGTTTGCAGGCGATTAGAATTTGATACCTGTGACAATTGATTTTGCTCATTTTTTATTCACTTTTATGTTTAGCATAGTTTGCGCAACTCTCAAAAAGAGCGTTCGCCATTTGTTTATCTCGAGCAAAAAGACAATTTGTTTCGCGTAAATGTTCGAAGTATCGCCCTGTATATTCCTGGCCGACAGGATGAGTCGCTAGCCAAACCGGCGTTTTGGCTCCCTGATCTGGCGTTTCATGTCCACCAAATCCCAAATTATTACTCAAAACTGAATTCACATCGCCAGGATGACAGGCATTGACAGCGATCTGATAGGGCTTTAATTTTTCGGCAAAGACTGAACTTAACATACGGTTGGCTTGTTTGGATTGCCGGTAAGCCTGGTCATTATCATAACTTCGGCGAGTGAATTCCAAATCATTGAGATCCAGTCCTCCAGCCCAATAGCTGGCTATATTAACAACACGCGCAGGCGCTGATGCTTTTAATATCTCCATGAATTCGTCGATTAACCAATAGTAGCCAAGAACATTAGTGGCAAACTGCATTTCAATGGCTTCAGGTGTTTCCTGTCGAGAGCGGGGTGTACAAGCAGCATTGTTGATCAAAACATGTAAAGGTCCTTGCCACCGTTTTGCCAAGTCGCGGATTTGTTCATACCGGCTTAAGTCGGCAAGCTCATAGCTCACTTCGGAATTTCCGGTCAGAGATGTTATTTCATTGACTGCCAATACCGCTTTCTGTTGGTCGCGGCATACTAATACCACCTTGGAATCTTGTATATTAGCCAATTGCCGGGCAATGGCCTTGCCTATCGCCCCGGTAGCACCGGTGACCAGGAAAACTTTGGTGTGAGTATTTTGCCCGCTTGAAGACTGTGCAGTGATTTCCATCAGCTCAATGCCTTATAGCGATATTGAAAGGTATGATTATATTCATGTTAATAGCATTACGTCTAATCTATACCGCTACCCATTACTCCATAAAATCATTATAACGGCTAGTCTTTCAAGGCGATGGTCTCAACCCGGTTAACAGTGTCGAGAGTTATTTTGCCTTCCTGAGCTAACCAGCCAATGCTGCGCTGGATGATTTTTTCTTCTTCAGGAAGCTCCCTAACCAATTTGGCAACAGAGGTAGCGCCATTTTCTAACAAATAATGCCAAATGTTTCCCGCAGTCAAACCCACGCGTTCAGGTATAACCGTTTCCGGCGCCGCCGCAGTCGGCTTGGGAGCCACGGCTTGAGCCTTTTTAACGGGTTTCTGATCCGGGCTTGGTTTTTTAGGTGTTGCTTTAGTGGCTACGGTCGTAGTGGGTTGTGCAGCTTTAGCTTTAGGCACTGGCTTTTCGGTGGTGGTTTTTGGATTTTTCATAATGAGATAAATAATATAAGGGATAAAAAATAGTATCAATCCTTCAGACATAAAGACACTCCTTTGGTTTGAGGGATTTTACTCGCGTTTCGGAAGATAAGTAAACGCAGATAA
>JBBQCU010000485.1:0-2884 GCA_038319065.1 Methylococcales bacterium | reverse complement strand
TGAATAACGACGACAATAGATTGACTTAATTAGGAGTAGTCGTAGAAAATAGGCGATTTAAATCTGTAAATACTCTTAATTGCGCATGGATAACAGCGTTTCTTCTCAACACAGTTTAGTTTCTATTCGTAATTTGTCGTTTTCTCGCGGCGACAAGAAAATATTTGACGATATTTCCCTGGATTTCCAACGTGGTAAAATTACCGCTATTATGGGGCCAAGCGGCACAGGCAAAACCACTTTGTTAAAACTGATAGGTGGACAATTGTATCCTGATCGAGGTTCAATTATCGTAGATGGAAAAAATGTTCATTTGTTACGCAGGGGGGATCTGTATAATTTGCGTAAGCGTATGGGGATGCTGTTTCAAAGCGGTGCGTTATTAACCGACATGAACGTTTATGATAATGTTGCTTTTCCGTTACGGGAACATACGCATCTTCCTGAATCCATGATCCGCACACTGGTGTTAATGAAGCTGCAGGCGGTAGGCTTGAGAGGCGCTCGTGATTTGATGCCTAACGAACTTTCCGGCGGCATGGCCAGGCGTATTGCTTTAGCCAGAGCGATTGCCCTGGATCCCATGATGATCCTGTACGATGAACCTTTTACCGGCCAAGACCCTATATCGATGGGTGTATTGGTCCATCTGATCAAGTCTTTAAACAATATCTTAGGCCTAACCAGCATTATTGTGTCTCATGATGTACATGATACTTCGGCGATTGCTGATTATATTTATGTGTTATCAGGTGGCAAAATTGCTGGTCAAGGTACGCCTAAAGAAATCCAGCAATCAGAATCTGATTGGGTACAACAATTTATGACCGGCGCGGCCGATGGCCCAGTGCATTTCCACTACCCGGCAAAAGACTATGTTGATGACCTGTTATCATCAGGAAAACGTTATTAATAAAATGATTCAATTTCTACAATATATAGGTAAAAGTACGCGCACCAGCTTTACCAAATTGGGGCGAGGAACGTACTTCCTGCTTCAGACTATTTCCGGCATACCTAGCATATTGCCTCGCCCCAGATTACTACTTAATCAGATGTATTCAGTTGGTGTATTGTCTTTTTTGATTATCACCATTTCCGGTCTATTTGTCGGCATGGTTCTGGGCTTGCAGGGTTACTACACGCTTTCTGATTTTGGGGCGGAAGAAACGCTGGGTGTTATGGTAGCAGCTTCTTTAGTTAGAGAGCTGGGTCCCGTCGTTTCTGCACTTTTATTTGCAGGCCGGGCAGGTTCGGCTTTAACGGCGGAAATTGGCCTGATGAAAGCGACAGAACAACTATCCGGTATGGAAATGATGGCAGTTGACCCGGTTAAACGTATTATTACTCCGCGCTTTTTAGCAGGACTAATATCAATGCCCTTACTGGCATCGCTATTCAGCGCAGTGGGTATTATCGGTGGACAAATAGTCGGTTCAGGCTTGTTAGGCGTTGACGAAGGCGCCTATTGGTCGCAAATGCAGGCAAATATAGATTTTCAGGATGATATTATCAATGGCGTTATCAAAAGCATTGTGTTTGGTTTTATAGCGTCCTGGATAGCATTATTTGAAGGTTATGATGCGATTCCCACTTCGGAAGGCGTTAGTCGAGCGACTACGCGCACCGTTGTTAATTCAGCTTTTTGTATTTTAGGTCTGGATTTCATCCTGACCGCACTTATGTTTGGAGACGATTAACATGCAGCACACCAGTACTCAGGACACACTTGTCGGGCTTTTTGTGGCTTCAGGCATTGTCGGACTGTTTTTTCTTGCTATGCAAGTCAGTAATTTAAGCTCTTTTGTTGAGGAAGATAGTTATACTATTACTGCGCGTTTTGAAAACTCCGGCGGACTGAAGCCTAAATCCCCGGTTTCTGCTGCCGGCGTTAAAATCGGCAAGGTTAGATCAATTAGCTTTGACAATAAAACCTACGAAGCGGTAGTTCAGATGAGCATTAATTCTCAATACAACACACTTCCTGACGACACCACCGCCAGTGTTTTTACTGCCGGTTTATTAGGTGAACAATACGTCAGTCTTGAGGCCGGTGGCTCGGACGTGTATTTGAAGAACAATGGAAAGATTGAAATCACCCAGTCAGCTATCATTCTTGAAAAAGCGATTGGTCAATTCCTGTTTAAGTCAGCGGAAGAATCAGCGGAAGAAAAAAAGTGACAAAACTGAGCATTATTGACCAGGGAGCCGGACAATTTATTATAGATGGCGATTTAACGTTTTCAACTATCGACAAGGAGACCTTAAAATCATTTGCTTTTTTAAATACATCAAAACATATCACTATTGATCTTGGCCGTGTTTCTTGTACAGATAGCGCGGGACTTGCGTTAATGATTGAATGGATCAGGCATGCGCGCCATCATAGAGCCCATATAGCTTTCAAAAATATTCCCGAACAACTGCTAAACCTTGCCAGGCTCAGCGGCTTTGATAAAACCAGCCATTTTGCAGCTACAACTGAAGTGATTCAGGATTTTGAACCCCTAACTTTTACAAAGACAATCTAGAGTAGCCTTTATGGATAAACTAATTATTACCGGCGGCGCTAGACTCTCCGGAGAACTGCGTATCTCCGGCGCCAAAAATGCCGCTTTGCCGATTCTGGCCGCCACATTGCTGTCGGAAGCGCCGGTTAGCGTCGGCAACATACCGCATCTCCATGACATCACCACGACCATGGAACTGCTGGGCCGCATGGGCGTTCATCTCACCGTTGATGAGAAAATGAATATCGAAGTCGATTCCAGCACGATCAACAGCTTTGTAGCGCCTTACGAGCTGGTCAGAACCATGCGTGCGTCAATACTGGTATTAGGGCCTTTAGTGGCCCGCTTCGGCGAAGCCCATGTATCGTTACCCG
>JBBQCU010000484.1:0-2911 GCA_038319065.1 Methylococcales bacterium | reverse complement strand
AATCTCCGGCTCGTACAAAACAATATGAAACATTATCCGTAGCTATTTGGTAACGCTGACCGGGGTGAGCTTCCACAACTCATTATTGTATTCAGAGATTGTTCTATCGGTAGAAAACTTACCGCTATTGGCACAATTTATAATGCTCATTTTGGTCCAGCGATCTTTATCCTGATAAGCTCCTTCTACACGTTTTTGTGCATCAACAAAGCTGCGAAAATCAGCAATAGTCACCCAGGGATCGTGCGGGCTTTTCATTGAGCCAATAATGCCGTCAAAAATGCCCGGCTCAAATTGATTAAAATGCCCACCCTCAAGCAGTTCCATTACCCTTCGCAAATCTTCATCCTGATTGATTATAGCAACGGGATCATAGTGATCGCGCAATTTTTCAACCTGATCTTCAGTCAAACCGAACAGGAAAAAGTTATCATCGCCGACTTCTTCGCGAATCTCGATATTTGCCCCATCCAGCGTACCAATAGTTAACGCGCCATTCATCATGAACTTCATGTTACCCGTTCCCGAAGCTTCCTTTCCTGCCGTTGAAATTTGCTCGGAAAGGTCAGCGCCAGGACAGATTTTTTCCATCGCTGATACACGATAATTCGGTAAGAAAATGAGTCTTAACCTGTCACCAACATCAGGATCGTGATTAATTACATTGCCAACATTATTGATCAGTTTGATAATCTTTTTTGCCATGAAATAGCCGGGAGCGGCTTTACCGCCAATCAATACGCAACGATCCGTCCAGTTTGCCGTATCACCGCGTTTGATACGATCATATAGGTGAATTACATGCAGCACATTTAACAATTGGCGTTTGTATTCGTGAATACGCTTAACCTGCACATCAAACAAGGCATTGACATTCAAATCAACATCCAGCTCCAGCTTTTTAAAATCAACCAGCTTTTGCTTGGCGCCTTGCTGAACGTCATACCAGCGTTTACAAAACGCCTTATCGTCGACATAATGCTCCAGCTTTTTTAATAACGATAAATCCGTTAACCAGCCATCCCCAATTGTTTCTGTAATTAATTCAGCCAATTCCGGATTACAAGCCGCCAACCAACGACGGGGAGTCACACCATTGGTTTTATTATTGAATTTTTCCGGCCACAACTCATAGAAATCATGGAATAAGCCTTGTTGCAGCAATTTTGAATGTAATTCTGCAACCCCATTGACTGAATAACTGCCGACTATAGCCAAATAAGCCATTCTAACTTGCTGTTCATTACCTTCTTCAATCAGCGACATGCGGGCGATACGCTCTTTGTCACCTGGCCAGTGCGCGGATACTTCCGCAAGAAAATGGGCATTAATCTCAAAAATGATCTCCATCAATCTTGGCAATAGCTGTTTAAAAAGATTGACTGACCAGCGTTCCAGAGCTTCCGGTAACAGTGTATGGTTGGTATAGGCCATGGTATGACGAGTAATATCCCAAGCTTTATCCCAAGACAGGCCATGAATATCCATCAACAAGCGCATAAGCTCTGCAACGGCAATACTGGGATGAGTATCATTTAACTGAAAACAATTCTTCGCGGCAAATTCAGAAAAATCATTGCCGTGTTGTCGACCTGTCCAGGTTGCGATGACATCCTGCAAACTGGCAGAAGCCAGCAGATATTGTTGCCTCAGTCGCAATGCCTTGCCATTTTCATTGGCATCGTTCGGATAAAGCACCATCGTGATATTTTCGGCGGTATTTTTTGCCGCGACCGATTCTGCATAATCGCCGGCATTAAACTCCTTTAGGCCAAATTGTTCTGTTGCTGTGGCTTTCCATAAACGCAGGGTATTCACCGTGCCATTCTGGTAACCTGGAATCGGGGTATCAAAAGGCACCGCGAGTACATCCCGTGTATCCACCCAGCAAACTCGTGTATGGCCGTTCTCATCAATGTGGCTCTCGGTACGTCCACCAAATTTAATAATCTGCTTATACTCAAGACGTTCAATTTCCCAGACATTACCGTTGCGTAGCCAATGATCGGGTTCTTCTACCTGTTCACCATTAACAATAGTCTGGGAAAACATGCCATATTCATAACGTAACCCATAGCCTGTCACAGGCAATTGCAAAGTTGCGCAACTATCAATAAAACAAGCTGCTAAACGGCCCAAACCGCCGTTGCCAAGACCCGCATCCGGCTCCGCTTCAATTAACTCTTCAAGATCAAGTCCCAAATCATACATGGCTTGTGAGACGTTATCATTTACACCAAGATTTAGCATTGCATTACTAAGTGTTCGCCCCATTAAAAATTCCATTGACAAATAATAGGCTCTTTTACAATCCTGTTTTTTGTAGGCGTTATAAGTTTTTTTCCAACGCTCTGTAAGCCGGTCACTTATGACCATCGACAAAGCCTCATAAACATAATGTAGCGATTTACAGTTTTCATCTCTACCAAGTCTGTTACCGTAATAACGCTTGAAATCGTTTTCTATTTCCTTTATGTCCATGCCTAAATCCGGAAGTGTAGTAATTGAAGATATGGGTTGACTCTTTTTGAAACATCTATGGGGCATAGTTTTTTCACTGGATGAGTTAATATTTAAATTTTATTAGCTATTTTATCCTATTAAGACAAAAAATATCTGCTTTTAAGCTTCAATTTAATGCTGTTTTAAAGCTTTAAAATTGTGAATCGCCGCATCTGTGGATGTAAATCTTGATAGAAGCCCATAAATAATATTTCCATCATGAAACTTGCTGACCTATTCAATTCGGTAGGGTTCCATATAAATGGACTCGACCCGGCGGCCCAGCATCAACACAGTCCCGTTATAGCGTTCATTACCGGTCGATGAAAACTCAAACAGAAATGATCGCCGCAGCAACAATTTTCCCAGCTTATCTCTTTTCAGCCAGATGCCGTTCAACGCAACATAG
>JBBQCU010000483.1:0-2932 GCA_038319065.1 Methylococcales bacterium | reverse complement strand
AGAGCATTTTATTACCGGCATTGGCGCTACCGGGAATACTGATATACAACAAGCCGCCTAGCACGAAAAAAATGATAAAGGTCATTTTACGGCCGAACAAGTCCGACAAGCTTGCCCAAAAAAAACGGCCGCCAATGTTAAACAAACTTAACAGCGCAGTGAAACCGGCGGCAATGGCAGCAATAGCGGCAAGCTGGTTTTTATCAAGTTCGCTGTAAGTTTTGGCCACGCCAATCAACTGCCCGCCGAAAACCTCTTGCAACATCGGCGATGACATACCAATCACGCCAATACCGGCGCTAACATTCATACACAACGCGGTCCACAGCAACCAAAACTGTTTAATCTTGAAGGCGTTTTTTACATGCACATGGTGCGGCGTAATCATGCTATTGGTTTTTTTAGCCACGGGAGGTGTCCAGCCCAGAGGTTTCCAGTCTGCATCGGGAATGCGATAACTCAATGCGCCAGTCATCATAAAGACGAAGTAAATACCCGCCATTGCGATAAAGGTTTGCATAACGCCGACATCGGTTGGTGTTGCAAAGTACTTCATTAATGCCGTCGCCAACGGCGAGCCAATCATTGCGCCTCCGCCAAACCCCATAATGGCCATGCCAGTCGCCATGCCTCGGCGATCAGGAAACCATTTAATCAACGTGGACACAGGAGAAATATAACCGAGCCCCAAACCGATACCGCCAATCACTCCTGAGCCTAGCAGCATTATCCAGAACTGATGCAAATAAATGCCCAACGCCGAAAGCACCATACCGCCACACCAGCACAACGCACTGATTACAGCGGCTTTACGAGGCCCGACATGCTCCAGCCAACCGCCCCACAACGCAGCAGATGAACCTAGAAATACAAAAAATAACGTGTACATCCAGCCCAGTGTAGAAATTTTCCAATCGCAACCGGTAATAAACAGTTCCTTAAAAAAATTCACATCAGGGCCACAGACAATGCTCTCCTTGATACCCACAGCCTTGGAAAGCGGCAACCAGAAAACCGAAAAACCGTATGCCATTCCAATACACAAATGAATAGCCAGCGCTGCAGGAGGTACCAGCCAGCGGTTGAAGCCGGGCAGGGCAACCGTGCGTTCTTTATCTAAAAAACCTGGCGAGGTTTTGGTCATATCATCTACCTGTTTTTGAGCGGATAAATTAACAATTATACTTTAGCTTTGCCGCAATTGATCCGCCATAGTGACATAAACATATCAGTATATTTGTTTCACCGCTATTAATCGAAGCAGTAGCTTTTCCAGCAATTGGCTAATTTAAGAATTTGCACCTGTATCATCAGACCGGTAAGATAGCCTCAAAGGTTAATGCTTAGATTAATCCGGGTAAAACCTTGAAACCATGTCGTTAATTTACTCAAGCCAAGAAGAGGTGATGTGATGGATCCCAATACAGAAGTCAGTAACGAAAACGTAAAGCCTAAACGTTCTAATAAGCCAGGTAGTGACCTGCAGCCCTCAACGAGTTCGGAGCTCCATTGGGATGAGGAGCATCGCAGGCATTCGCTGGACGTCGTCTATAAGCGTGCCGAGGATCATGCACTCAGTGCCATAGACTGGTATCTGCATGCCAAGCGTAGCAAAAAAAACTGTGCGCAATTCCTTCGAATCGGAATGATAGGATCATCGGCTGTTGCAGGTCTTTTGCCGCTATTGAGCCAGATATACCAGGATAAATTGTCTTCCTTGTCTCCTGCATGGACTACTATAGCGCTTGGTGTAGCGGGGGTATTAATGGCCATAGACAAGTATTTTGGCTGCTCTAACGCCTGGATGAGGTTTATCGCTACCGAGCACCGGATTAGGCAAGCCCTACATGAGTTTCAAATGGATTATGATTTTGAACAGTCCAAATGGATGGACAACTTACCGAGCTCCGAACAGGCACAGGCGATGCTAAGCCGCTGCAAGGTTTTCATTTCCCAGGTTGATACACTCATTCTTCAGGAAACCAATGAATGGCTGGTTGAATTCCAGAATGCCGTCAAACAAAAGGACGAGCCCGCCCCGGCTAAACCACCTTTGTCCCAATAACAGGATGTCTGATGATAGTTAGATGGTTGATAAAGCGCTTGGCCCCTGTCCGAAAAAATATTGGCACTCAACTCGGGAGGAACTGATCTTGTTGACGAGAAAATCCCCAGGCAAGATTTTTATCAGTTACCGTCGTGACGATGCCCGGGGCATAGCCGGATGCCTCATGGATTCTTTGAGTAATTATTTTGGTGATGGTCGTGTATTCAGGGACATTGAGGGCATAGAAGGTGGGGCGAACTTCGAAGAAGTGCTCTCTGAGACGGTCGGGTCGGCTGATGCGGTAATCGTGCTCATCGGTCCTGATTGGCTGAACATGACCGAGATAGCGGGCAACGGCGTCTGGACGACCCTAATGATTGGGTATCGCATGAAATCGCGGCTGCCCTGCTACAGAAATTGCCGGTGTTTCCAGTGTTGATTGAAGATACACCAATGCCACGAGCAGGAGACCTTCCCGATGCCCTAAAGCCTTTGGTGCGATATAACGCGGTCACAATCAGTGATAGGCGCTGGGAGTTTGATGTGACGCGGTTAGCCAAAATCGTCGCTTTTGACATTCGTGACTCTGCTGTCGAGAAGAAGCTCGATCTTATTCGACTGGTGATTTCGCTGGGGCTTTTTACCGCTATATTTATTACAACCGGGATAGTGGCCTGGAATTCGGGCTACCCACTTAAGCCGGGACAAAATTAGAGCTAGACTGTCGTATTTTAGTATCATGAGTTAAGGTAACTCGCAAAAAATAACCTTCAGTTGTTTTCCTTAAATTTGAGGTTGAATAGTCATATAGTATTTCGGCAACGATGGACTCCTGTCCATTCTGTTACTCATGCTTGTGAATGCTTTTTTAGTCATCTTCACACC
>JBBQCU010000482.1:0-2934 GCA_038319065.1 Methylococcales bacterium | reverse complement strand
ATGCTTCCTCTTCGGTGACAGTGATGTAGGCGTTAAGATATTGGTGCTGCTTGATTCGATCCAAAAACGCCTGTGTCAGCTCTACGCTGGAAAATTCACTTGAACGCAATCCCTGGGCTAATTCTAACAATGTTTTAGTGTGCATGAGTGTATGTTCCCTTTACTCAATCACTTTCGGCACGAGATAAAGCCCCGCTTCGACTTGTGGTGCAATAGCCTGAAATTTTTCGCGATTTTCCAGTTCAGTGACCGCGTCGGCTCTTAACCGTTGGGTCTGGTCCATGGGATGAGCCATCGGTTCGATATTACCGGTATTCAACTCGCTCATCCGGGTCATCAAGTCCAGCATGCCTGACAAGTCTTTCGCATAAGATTCAACATCTTGCTTGTCAATTCCCAAACGCGCCAAATGCGCAATTTTGTTCACATAATCCGCCGTTAACGACATTTATTGTCTCCGTATTTAAATCAGTAAGTAACCTGCACGAAATAACTTGAGTTATCAGTTATCAAGGGTGCGCGATGCGCACCCACAAGGCTAGAAGGCTCTTACCTTATGCCTTTTGCCCTGTACCTTGTGCCCTTGTTACGTATATTACTACAAAAATCATACTTATATCTTGCTCAAATACCTGCTTGGTTGATAAAGTAGTATAATTTTTTATTCCTTAAAGGAAACAGGTAAATAATGTTCAAAAGATTTCGCGGTCTTTTCTCCAACGACCTCTCGATAGATTTGGGAACCGCCAATACATTGATATACATACCAGGACAAGGGATCGTTCTAAATGAGCCATCTGTTGTTGCCATCAAAGAGGACAAAATCCGTGGTTCCAAAACCATCGCTGCTGTCGGTACTGACGCAAAATTAATGCTTGGCCGTACGCCGGGCAACATCACTGCAATCCGCCCGCTGAAAGACGGCGTAATCGCCGATTTTGCAATCACTGAGCGGATGCTGCGGTTTTTTATTGAAAAAGTTCACAAGAAAAACCGCTGGCTGCGCCCTAGTCCTCGTATTTTAATTTGTGTGCCTTGCGGATCAACGCAAGTCGAACGCCGGGCAATCCGGGAGTCAGCAGCAATGGCCGGCGCTCGTGAGGTTTATTTAATTGAAGAACCGATGTCCGCAGCGATAGGTGCCGGTTTACCCGTCGATGAGGCCTGTGGTTCCATGGTGCTTGACATTGGCGGCGGGACCTCTGAAGTGGCGGTCATATCAATAAACGGCATTGTCTATTCAAACTCTGTTCGAATCGGTGGTGATCGTTTTGACGAAGCCATCATCAATTACGTGCGCAGGAACTATGGCACTTTAATTGGCGAAGCAACTGCTGAAAGAATAAAGCTGGAAATCGGTACTGCTTACCCCGGCAATGAGGTCAGGGAAATAGAAGTTAAAGGCCGCAATCTGGCAGAAGGCGTACCGCGCAGTTTTTCCCTGAATAGCAATGAAATCCTGGAAGCCTTGCAAGAACCGCTATCGGGCATCGTCGGCGCCGTAAAAGTGGCACTGGAACAAACTCCGCCCGAACTTGGATCAGATGTTGCCAGCCGCGGCATTTATTTAACAGGCGGCGGCGCATTATTGAAAGATATTGACCGCCTTATTTCCGAAGAAACAGGCCTGCCTGTTCATATCGCAGATGATCCACTCACCTGTGTTGCCAGAGGTGGTGGAATGGTTCTGGAACTACTGGATAAAAAAGGAATCTCAACGTTTTCATTAGAGTAATTACGACCTTCATATAACTCGTTTATTCTGGCTGTGACTTAGGATTAAACCCAAGTTGCAGCATTTTTAACTGATACGAGGCATCCGCTATAAAACTTTTATTTGCCACCGGTCCATCGATCAACACCCGCCTACTGGTAGCAGTCATTGCATCAACAGCCTTACTTGCAACTGAACACCGAAGCCCACGCTTGGATCCACTGCGCACTACCTTATCCGTTTTTGTCGATCCATTAAAATACATGGTGGATTTGCCTACCGTTCTTATTGAACATACGGCCGACTCTGTTAGTTCATACAGAGCATTAAAAAATGAAAACGAAAGATTGCGTGAAGAACAACTGATTCACCAAACCAGGCTATTAAAATTGGCTGCTTTGGAAAAAGAAAATATTCGTCTGCGCGCGTTATTGGAAAACTCCTTTAAACTCGGTGAACAGGTATTGGTTGCCGAATTATTGTCAATCAATATGGCGCCTTACGAACATATTGTTGTTGTCAACAAAGGCACTCGTTTTGGCGTTCATCCTCAGCAACCGGTATTGGATGCAAACGGTGTTGTCGGGCAGGTTTTTCGAGCCTTACCGTTCACCTCCGAGATCATGTTGATTACCGATCCGAATCATGCCATTCCCGTTCAGGTAAACCGCAATGGTTTATTAACCATTGCGGTTGGCAGCGGCCTGCCGAACCGGCTTATCTTGCCTTTTTTACCCGGCAATGCAGATATTCGCCCAGGTGACTTACTGATAACTTCAGGTTTAGGCGGTACTTTTCCACAAGGTTACCCCGTGGCTGTGGTGGATGAATTTACTTCGCAGCCTAACAAGGCTTTCGCTACCATTACCGCAACCCCAAAAGCCTTGTTAGACCGTAACAGAGAGTTAATGATAGTCTGGAGCGATTCACAGCCTGTACCGCTCATTTCAAAGCCACCCGCAAACGAAGCCGAGACCACTATACATGCAGATAGATAACTACACTGGGTTTTTCCGGATTCTATTGACTCTGATACTTGCGATGTGTTTAAGGATCGCGCCATGGCCGGGTGAAATGGCAGCGTTCAACCCTGATTGGGTTCTCCTGGTTCTTATTTACTGGTCACTTGCCATCCCCGAGCGTGTCGGCATCTTCCATGCCTGGATATTTGGCTTGCTGACCGATGTATTGACCGGCAGATTACTGGGTCAATATGCACT
>JBBQCU010000481.1:0-2954 GCA_038319065.1 Methylococcales bacterium | reverse complement strand
TCACCGCGAGTTAATAAGAGCGTTGGAATTTGATGCTGAACTAAAAGCAACCGCCCTTTTTCGATCAAATCCTGTTCATTTTCACTGGTACCAACTACCGCTTGTAATTCAGCCAAATTTGGCGTTATCAGATCTGCCTGTGCATAACGCTGATAATCAACACCTTTTGGATCCACCAAAACCTTAACGCCTGTTTTCTTGGCTTCATTAATATACGTTGATACATCCGCCAAAGTTCCCTTGCCATAATCCGAAAAAACAACAACATTGTTTTCCGGCAAGTGTCTAATCAGGGCTTTTCTCAAGGCATCCCGATCAAATTTTATAGGTGTATCTTCAAAATCCAGTCGAATCAACTGTTGATGCTGCGCCATAACACGAAGTTTACAAATGCTGCGCAACGACTTCTCAACAACAAAATCGCAAACTACTCCTTCAGCCTCAAGTAATCGCCTTAAAATTTGACTCTCGGCATCATCGCCAACAACACCCAACAAAATAACCTTGCCGCCTAATTTGGCGATATTAAGAGCGACATTGCCAGCACCGCCTATGCGGTCCTCAATATTCTTAACCTTAACTACCGGCACGGGTGCTTCAGGAGAAATACGCAAAGCCTGCCCGGACCAATAACGATCCAGCATCACATCACCAATTACAATGATACGAGCCGCTCCAAACTCAGGCGTTGCTACTAACACTTAACGCCTCCTCAATCACACCACACCACCAATGACCAATTAAAATATGCGCCTCTTGAATTCTTGCCGTCACAACCGAAGGTACAATGACTGAAACCGTAGCCTGCTTACCCAGGTCACCTCCCTCACCCCCAGTTAAGCCGATAACAATCATACCTTTTGACTTTGCTGCTTCGACTGCTTTTAATATATTTTTGCTTTTTCCTGATGTGGAAATAGCGATCAAACAATCCTTGTCATTACCAAGAGCCTCAACCTGCCGTGAAAAAACGGTTTCAAAATCAAAATCATTGGCGTGTGCTGTCAAAATGGAAGTATCTGTAGTCAAGGCGATAGCGGCCATTGCCTGACGTTTTTTTTCATAGCGCACCACAAATTCTGCCGCGATATGCTGGCAATCAGCAGCACTTCCGCCATTACCACATAACAATACCTTTCCACCCTGCTTTAGGGTATTTATCAGCAACCCTCCCGCTGCTTCAATTGCCCCAGAGCAATCGGCCAATCGGTCTATCATGGACTGATGCTCTTCAAGTTCCGACATAAATGTCTTCAAAATAACGCCCCTTTAACAATAAAGACTTTCACGGTTTTAATCATTCTTTTCAGGATGCTCCTTAAACTGCATTTGATGCAAGCGAGCATAAGCTCCATTTTTTTCAAGAAGCTCTCTATGAGAGCCTTTTTCTACAATGCACCCATGATCCATCACTAAAATCACATCTGCATTTTCAATAGTTGATAAGCGATGCGCTATAACCAGAGTCGTCCGGTTACGCATAACTTTTTGCAACGCGGCCTGAATATATCGCTCTGATTCGGTATCCAATGCCGAGGTTGCTTCATCTAAAATGAGTATCGGCGCATCTTTTAATAATGCCCTGGCCAAGGCTAATCTTTGTCTTTGTCCACCCGATAACTTAACGCCATTTTCACCTATTTCCGTACCCAGCCCCAAATCCAGCTTACTGATAAATTCCATCGCGTAGGCATCTTCAGCAGCTGCAGTTATTTCGCTTCGTGTTGCCGTTGCCAATGCACCGTAAGCGATATTATTCGCTATCGTATCATTGAATAAAGTGACTTGTTGATTAACCAGAGCTATCTGTTTTCTTAAATTTGCTAATTGATAGTCATTTATTTCCACGCCATCCAATAATATTTCACCAGTATCATGGGGATAAAATCGTGCGACTAAATTGGCTAACGTACTTTTACCGCCTCCCGATGCCCCAACCAATGCGATAGTTTGTCCGGGTTCAATCTTAAGATTTATATCTTTAAGCGCTAACTGATTGGCGCCTGGATATTGAAATGACAGTTTTTTAAATTCCAGGGCACCTTGGCAATCATCGGTCTGATAGGTACCGTTATCTAACTCGCCTGGTTCATCCAGGACATCAAATAAAGATTTGGCTGCCACAATACCTTTTTGAACATCCCCATTAGCATCACTTAACTTTCTGATAGTCATGGGCAATAGAAAAGCAGCCGTCAAGTAACCTACAAATTCACCAACACTGGCTTGCTTCATAAAAAACAAAGCCATATACATTAAAAATGCCAATGCCATCGCGATGATAACTTGCATTATCGGATTATGCACTGCCGTTGTTGTTGACAGCTTTAACGATTGACGCCGATTATATAAGCTGCTCTCGAGGAACCGCTGACGCTCATATGCTTCCCCTCCATAGCTAAGCACCACCCGATGCCCCATCACTAATTCCGAAGTAATATGCGTCATGTCACCCACCGATTCCTGTATATTCTTACTGATGTCTCGGAGCCGCTTACTGACATAATTCACCAGCAAGACAATAATCGGGGCTATGCCAACAAATACCAGTGACAACATCCAGTTTGAATAAAACAAATAAGACAATAAGCCTATCGTTGTCAATCCTTCTCGCATAAACGTACGCAAGGCATCCGTAGTTGCTTTAGTAACCTCATTTACGTTATTAGTGATCCTTGAAATCATATAGCCACTATTATTGGCATCAAAATAGGCCGTCGGCAGCAGCGTATACCGATCAAATATTTGGCATCTCAATTTATGCACTACATTGACAGATACTTTTGCCAAAAAATAATTACCCAAATAAGTACCCGTGCCGCGTGCCGCGATTAAACCACAAAAAAATAGCGGCAAATAATACATTCCCTCCCGAGTTTCGGTTTGTAGTGTATCAATAATGTGCTTTATCAATACCGCGAATAATGACTCCGTAATTGAGTAGATAAAGAAGC
>JBBQCU010000480.1:0-2969 GCA_038319065.1 Methylococcales bacterium | reverse complement strand
CGATAAAGCGCAACGCATTTCAGCCGCGACGCGTGATTTGGTTGAGGTTCTGGCCGCTGAAGATTTAACGTCCTTAAAACCCGATGTTACCGGCAAGGTCGCGTTTCAATCCCCCTGTACTTTGCAACACGGACAACAATTGGGTGGTGCGGTGGAAACAGTGTTGCGCGGCCTGGGTTTTGACTTGAGCACGATAGCTAATCCACATTTGTGCTGTGGTTCGGCTGGGACTTATTCGCTGTTGCAGCCGGAATTATCGCAGCGATTATTGCAGGATAAAGTCAGGACGCTGGAAAACGGCCAACCCGATGTTATTACCACGGCTAATATCGGCTGTCTCACGCATATTCAAAGTATGACTTCTATTCCAGTCCAGCATTGGATAGAAATCATAGATAAGGAATAGCAAATATTGTTATTTAAAACGTAATTCTCTCGCCAACCTTGGGAATATTGGCAGTCCACCCCGTGCGATTAAAGCAGGTTTGCAGTGATAAGGACGCTGATTTTTCACCATGAATCAGATAAAGTCGAGGTTTAGAGGCATTAAAATGACTCGCCCACTTTAACAATTGGCTTTGGTCAGCATGAGCGCTTAAAGCACCGAGTGTATGAATTTTTGCTGCAACATTGATTTCAGAACCCAGGATTTTCAGATATTTGTGTTTACCGTCAACAATCATCCGGCCTAACGTACCCTCGGCCTGAAAACCGGGAATGATAATATGGGCATTGCGCCGCCATAAATTATATTTAAGGTGATGGCGGATGCGCCCTCCGTTACACATGCCGCTACCGGCAATAATAATCGCACCGCCGGCAATCCGGTTGACAGCCATCGATTCTTCGGGGGTTTGTGAATAAATCAAGCCGTTTAGCCAAGCATGCCAACCGTGTGGGGCTATTTTGGTAAATTCGGGGTCGTCAACATTAAATAAGTGCGTATTGGCAGCGTAGATTTCACTGGCGCTGATGGCCATTGGGCTATCCAGGTAAATCTGTTTTTGCGGCAATCCGCCTTGCCGCTGAATTTTACCGAGCCAATAAATCAAATCCTGGGTTCGACCTACGGCAAACGCGGGAATAATCACATTACCGCCGCTTTCTGCAGCTTCCGCCAGGATTTCGCGTAATTCGCTCAGGGTGTTTTCAAGCGGTTTATGGTCGCGGTCACCGTAAGTGGATTCCAGCAATAATACATCCGCTTCCGTTAAAACGGCGGGATCGCGTAACAGAGGTGAATTAGGGTTACCCAGGTCACCCGAGAAAACCAGTGTTTTGATTTCATCATGGTCCTTGATACGCAGGCGTACGATTGATGAGCCCAGTATGTGCCCTGCCTCGTGGAAAGAAACCGTTATTCCCGGGAGAATCTCTCTTTCCTCACTATAGGCAATCGGCTGCCTGAGTTTCAATACTGCTTCTACATCTTCCAGGTCATAAAGTGGTTCAAGCAGTTTTTTTCCGGCCCGTTGCCGCCGTTTATTTTCCCATTCGGTATCTCTCAACAGTAGATGCACGGCATCTGTTAGCATCAATTCCAGCAGGGGAAAACTGGCCTTGGTTAGAAAAACTGTGTCTTTGAAGCCATCTTTTACCAGCTTGGGCAAACGTCCACAATGGTCAAGATGGGCATGAGAGAGAACAACTGCATCTATACGGGCTGGATCGAAAGGGAATTCCGCTTCATTTTGCTTTTCTGTTTCCTTTGTACCCTGAAACATTCCGCATTCCAGCAGTATGCGATGGGAACCGGTTTCGAGCAAATAGCAGGAGCCTGTTACTTGCCCTGTTGCGCCAAAAAAAGTTAGACTAGTCATAGCGTTGCCTTTTTAATTGAGAAGTTGTTGCCGTTTATGGTATAGCTTTTAAGGCTATGGCGCCATGCCTGTTAAGCCGTTTTTGACATCGGCTTACCTTGTTAAGGTAGTCTAAAGTTTAGGTAGTGTAAAATAGAACTTTTATTCCGCATAAAAGGTCAATGAAGCTTTCATGGTTTAGACGGCACACGTCGTTTATTTCTATTGGTGTTAGTATTGCGGCAGCAGATAGCGGTAAAGCTAAAAACTGATTATTTTTATGATTCTTCTATAAATAGGCGTGTGTTATATGCTGCTAAGTATATTGGCAAATGAGGTGTGTATGCTTGATTCGATAAAATTATTTTTTTCGCAAAAAAGTGATTTGAAAAACCGGATAACATACAAAGCGCAAGACGTAAGTTTTAAAAAGCTTGCAACTTATGGATTGAGCCGGCTGTTGGTGTTTTTTTTGCTGAGTTTGCCGACACATGTGCTGCTTGCTGAAGGCAGTGTCAATCCAGCAACGCATCTGGTTAATGAAGATATTCCCGGCCAAAAAGCCGTTGTAGTTAATGATGTAACGAGTCTATCCACTGTAATTAGTGCTAACGAAAACACCAGTGTAGCTAATGCAATTACCTCTATTATTACTTCAAAACATCATCCTTATTTGCTGCGATCAGATTTTCAAAATCGTGCCGGAGATCTTGAAACACTTTATAAAATGGCAGGTAATAAGCTGCTTTGGCTCGGTAATGCCCAAGCGAAAAAAAATATCGATGATGTACTCAATTTGTTGCAAAACGCAGCTGTCAATGGTTTAAATTCGACAAGTTATGACACGCAAATACTACAACAAAAACTGCCATCGGCCTTAGCTATTGCTCCCGGTAATTATAAGCAATTGGCGCTCTATGACACGGCCATCAGCCTATCCTTGTTGCGTTTTCTGCATGATTTACATTACGGACGGGTGAATCCGAAAGAAATAAATTTCAATCTTAAGTTAAGAGAAAAAAAACTGATTGATTTACCAGCGCTCATCAATACCAGCCTGGCGCAAGGCACCCTTCAGCAACTGCCTGAATTAGTAGAGCCGAAACTAAAACAATATCAAAAGTTAAAGCAGGCATTAGCCACATATCGCTTATTAGCTAATATTCAGGG
>JBBQCU010000479.1:0-2999 GCA_038319065.1 Methylococcales bacterium | reverse complement strand
AGACGAAAAACGCTAAGATTTTTAAACCACATGGGTAACTGATATCCTATAAAAATAATGACTGATCATTATCGCAAATTTAACGTAACTACTCAGCAATAAAAATAAAGTAAAATTTATGGTGAATACACTATGTCAGCTATAGATGGGTTTGCCCCCATTGTTTCGGGTAATGCGAGTGTGTTGATATTGGGATCTATGCCCAGTGAAGCTTCATTACTCAGGCAGCAGTATTATGGACATCCCCGAAATGCTTTCTGGCCAATTATGAGCGCTTTGTTTGGTTCGGATCCGGAGCTTTGTTATCAGCGGCTTAAAGAGATGCTAATGGAAAATGGGATAGCTGTCTGGGATGTTTTAGAAAGCTGTAATCGACCGGGAAGTTCAGATTCCAATATTGAGTTGGGAACGATCATAACCAATGACTTTGCGGGCTTTTTTGCCGAGTATGGGAGTATTAAACGAATCTTTTTTAATGGCAGAATGGCTGAAAAGTTATATCAAAAACGGATTCTGCCGGTTTTGAACCATCGTTTTTCTTACCTTGAATATTATTGCCTGCCATCAACAAGTCCCGCTTATGCCTCATTAAAATTTGAGCAAAAAATAGAAGCATGGAAAGTGATTAAACAGCATGTGGTAAAGTAGGTGTTATTTTTTTGTGTGTAATGGTTTGATATAAGATGAGTGAAGAATACGACTACGAATACGAATATGATGACAAGGGCGAAATAGTTTATTACGCTGTTCGGCCCAATAAAACACAATTAAAAAAGGATATGGCCGTGCTTTTTGCATTAAGCGAGGAAATATCCGAATTATCCGCGAGTCAATTAAAAACCCTTGAACTTCCTGAAAATATACATAAAGCGGTTGCGGAAGTCTCTGGAATGCCACACAAAGGCGCAAGAAAACGGCTTTTGAAATTTATTACCGGGCAATTGCATAAAATTGAGGTAGAGCCTATTTTAGAAAAATTGGCGCGCATGAAAAACAAAAGTGCTCATGCGGTAAGAGAGCATCATATAGTTGAACGCTGGCGAGACAAGCTAATTGCCGGAGGTAATGACGCCTTGACAGAATTGCTCAAAGAACAGCCTCAGGCGGACCGGCAGCAACTAAGGCAACTATTACGTAATGCTCAAAAAGAAGCCGAAGCCGCCAAGCCACCCAAATCCTCCAGGTTGTTGTATCGCTATCTGAAAAACTTATTAAAGGCTGACAACGAAATTGAGTTTGATGATGAGCAAGAATTTGAGGATCAGGTTGACGCTGAGTTTGAAGATGAAGATGATCTGCAGAAAGGCTAAAGGTGAAAGGTGAAATGGCAAAACATTATTCTTGCTCCTTTCACCATGAAGCTTAATCTTTATTTTCAGGTAATTGCAATTCCGCAGTCAGATTCCAGTCAGAGAAAGGGAAAGGCAGTGTTTCAGTGTTGAACGTCAGGAACAGCATTATGTGGTAAATATAGACCGAAAGGCTACGTCCGAAACTTAGCACATTCTGGTTAGCTTTTCCGGTGAACAGAGTAGATGCGACCTGCAATATAATAACTGCCCAAAGTATCATTCTGACCAGTGCACCGATTGCGGCAAAAACCAGCATGAAGAAAATTCGTTTCCAGGTACTAAGCTGTTTCAGGTTATAGTTGATTTGTTCATCCATAGTAGTAATTAACCTCGGTTCATAATGTCACGCAAATCAAGAGCCGCGGCATTTGCACGAGCTATATAATTTGCCATTGTCAGCGAATAGTTGGCAAACAGGCCATAGCCGCTGCCGTTTAAAATCATTGGGCTTAAAATAGGTGCCAAGGCATTTTCCAGTGCCTTGATCATAATATCTACAGTACGCATTGCCCTTTTATCCAGAAGAATGTCAGCAAAGTCATGTTTTATGGCTCTTAGAATGTGTAATAAAGCCCAGCTGGCGCCGCGAGCTTCATAGAAAATATCATCAATTTCCAGCCAGGTTACTTTAGTTAGTGGTGTGCCTTTTTCTTCAGCTGCCTGTTTCTCAAGCACGGTTAGGCCGGGCCCGTAGTTGCCAATGGAGCTGTCTGCGCTGAGCCGGGTAGACAAACCGCCCAGACGTTTTATGACAACCTCGGTGTACTGCCAAAGATTATCGGCTCTGGAATAAAATTGCGCTTTTTTTACCGGGCCGCCGTATTTTTGCAGGCGCGACATGTATTTATGCAGGGCATCAATACCTTTTTGATATTCAGCTTCCGTTGATGGTAAAGCCCATGAATTGTGCTCGTAGTAGAAGTAGGGCTCCGCTATTGCCAAATCAGGATCTTCGGCTGATTGTGATTGATCTCTGGCAAAATGATTTCTTAATGCGGTAGTCGCATCCCGCAACATGACCAACGCACCATATTCCCAGTTGGAAATATTATCGAGAAAAACGCCGGGAGGGGCGACATCATTGGTAATGTAGCCGCCACTTTTATGTAGCAGGACCTCAGCAATATGAGCCAGCGTGTTGGTATAGGTATAACCCACTGGAATTTCGGAGGTATTGGTTTCTTTTGCCCGCTTGAGTGCTTCATCCTGTATATTGAACTGTCCCGGTTCGCTTCCCCACCACGCGCCCAGGATAACGAGAATCACAACTACTACGAGGGCAAGAACACCAAAGCCCCAAAGTATTCCTTTAGATTTTATATCGTCCAGTGTTTCGCTTGCTGCCATTGCCGGTATCCTGTAAAGAGGGTGTGTTTTTTGATAAAACAGATTGCTTTTGTATAAAAATAGGGCACATGTTAGCAGGTTTTTAAATTTTTTGCTCAGGAAGCCGGGGCTATTCGGGTTTTTTTTTGGCTCTTGGATGTGCCTTGTCATAAACATCAGCAAGATGCTGGAAGTCAAGGTGGGTATATATCTGTGTGGTACTGATATTACTGTGCCCGAGTAGTTCCTGAACGGCCCTCAAATCCTGACTCGATTCGAGGAGGTGGCTGGCAAAAGAATGCCTCAGCATGTGCGGGTGGA
>JBBQCU010000478.1:0-3044 GCA_038319065.1 Methylococcales bacterium | reverse complement strand
GCCAATGCTCAATATTGGCTTGCTTTCTCCACAACAAATTATCGATAAAGCATTACAGGTAGCGGACAACAAAAATATCCCCTTGAATTCTTTAGAAGGCTTCATCAGGCAAATGTTGGGCTGGCGCGAGTTTATCCGGATAGTGTATGAAGGGGAGGGCGGCAAACAACGGACCAGAAATATCTGGGGTTTTGAAAGAAAGATCCCTGAAAGTTTTTGGCAAGGTATGACGGGGATTTTTCCGGTCGACAATGTCATCAAAAAAGTCTTGCAAACAGGCTACAGCCATCATATCGAGCGCCTGATGGTCATCGGTAACTTTATGCTGCTTTGTGAGTTTCACCCCGATGAAGTCTATCGCTGGTTTATGGAAATGTACGTGGATGCCTATGATTGGGTGATGGTGCCGAATGTCTATGGCATGAGCCAATTTGCGGATGGCGGCCTGATGACCACCAAGCCTTATATCAGCGGAAGTCATTACCTGCTGAAAATGGGCGACTATCAAAAAGGCGCATGGACTGAAATATGGGATGGCTTATTCTGGCGCTTCATGCATGTGCACAGGGATTTCTTTTTGAAAAACCCACGGCTGGGTATGCTGGTAAAAACGTTTGATAAAATGCCGGAAGAGAAAAGAAAGAAACATATCGATGTTGCAGAAAACTATCTAAACCAGTTGGATATGCTTGATGACGGCATCAAATCCGCGCACATTCACGTAAGAGCCATGAAGGCCTTTGAATGAACTGCCGGAAAAGTCTTCGTCGCCTGCGGAGGAACGAACGACGCCAGAATCAGTTTGATCAAGGAACTGATCATACAGACGGGTGGTAATACAAAAACCCGGGGGTACGTTATAGCCTTGGGAAATTAACTGACCCAGTGCATAGCCTTTGCCCCCGATGAGTTGCCGATGGCTCTCGTTAAGCTCTGAAAGCGGGATGAGGTCCACTTAAAGCTTGGGGTGATATTCCGTGACTTCCTGAAAACGACGCACCAGGTTATAGCGCTTAACCTGCAAGCAAATGAACGCACAAGAAGGAGATTGGGTAAATGTTTCAAGATAAGGGTGCTTCTTCAGAAAAAGCTGTAAACCGGCCGAATTTTCCGGGTCATGAACTTCTTTAACAATACCGGTAGCAGTAACTGCAATCGAATTGTTAAAGTCGGAGGCCAGATTTTCCCGGTTATCAATCAACAATGAACAGCGAGGATCGTTGACTAAATTGCTGTATTTACGTGTGGTTTTAGGGGTAGCAAAATAAATTGAATCAAGATTATCCGTGGCTGCAAAGGCGATCAAACTGACCCACGGTTCTTCTTGACTATGGGTTGCCAATGCACCCAGTTTTTGCTCCGACAATAAATTATGGATTGTCAAAAATAGCTCTTGTTCTTCTTTCAAATTAATAGCTCTCTTATAGATGATTGTTCGGAACATTCATTTTTGCGTCTTCCAAAATAACCGATAAACTGTTTTGTGGTGAATAATAACATGATTTAAAAGGTGATGTGACTGATCGATTGAATCTGACTCCGGTAGCCACTTCCGAAGTAATGGCGCTGGTTAACAGCCTTTATTCCGATTAATGGACACCGGTGGATTATGACAACATTCCCGCCGCAGTCTTTAGCCAACCCTGTATCGGTAGGGTTGGCTTAATCGAGGCCGTGGCGAGAAACCGTTATGAAGATATTGATATTTATAAATCTGTTTTTACACCGATGAAGCACACGCTTTCCGGCCTTGGTGAAATGACGCTGATGAAAATGATCATCAGACGCAGTACCGGCCGAGTAATTGGCATACACATGGCCGGGGCCGATGCCAGTGATATCATCCAGGGTATGGCGGTTGCGATTCGAGCCGGCGCCACCAAAGCGGTATTTAACTCGACCATCGGGATCCATCCCACCGCTGCAGAAGAATTTGTAACAATGCGGAAACCAGTTGAGTAAAAATAATTACCGTTGACCATTATTATTAATCGGAGTTTATGATGACTAAACATTTCAATACGGTGGTAATCGGCGGTGGCTGCCTTGGCTGCGCCTGTGCTTTTTCAATTAGCCGGCAACTGGGGAGACAGGAAAACAAGGTTGCGATTATTGAGAAAAAAGTACTGGGAGCTGGATTAAGCTCGAGGCATAGCGCAATTGTTCGTTCTGCAAATGCATCGGCCATGGCTGCCAGAATGGCAAAAATAGCGACCCGGCAATGGAAAACGCTAAAAACACTCTGGGGCGTTGAAATTCCCTTTGAACAACCCGGAGCCATCTGGATTGCCGAAAACTCTCAAACAACTGCCACAAATAAATGGCAGCTACTTGAGAAAGCCATGCAAAAAGAAAACATTGCCTTACAGATGATTTCCAGAAATGAGGTAACCGATCTTTGTAATGGAGCAATCCGAGTTGATCCCGATGAAATTTACTTTTATGAGCCGGACGTTTTACAGCTGGATTCATCGGAGATTTTGAATGCAATGCAGAATGCAGCCAAAGTTAATCAGGTTGAACTCATGGAACATTGCCAGGTTTATGATTTTGAACGTGACAACCACGGCAATATCATCAGCCTGCACACTAATCAGGGCAAGATAGTCTGCGAAAACATTGTTAACGCAACTGGTGGCTGGAGTTCCGATTTATTTGCCAGTATCGATGTCCACATACCGGTAGCTCTAGAACCGGTTTATGCGGCCAATTTTTTGGTCAGTTCTCAAGATGTTTCAGAGTCTTTGCCGATTATTGCCGATTTTGTTAATCGTGCTTACTTTCGACGTTGGCGCGGCAGTATTTTACACATGCATCAACCCAGAGCCCGCTCCGGCAGTGCTATTGCCCGCTCCTTTAGCAGAGCCATGATGAATCCCGAAGGGGCTAATGTTATTTATGATGCCTCCAGTTTTAGCGTTAACCATCAACAGTTAAATCATTATTTGCAAAAAGTCGAAAATCGATTTCCCAAAGTCGGCAAAGCGGTTTATGCAGGCGGCTATCAATCCTTTTTTGATATCACCCCGGATCTTAAATTTATC
>JBBQCU010000477.1:0-3053 GCA_038319065.1 Methylococcales bacterium | reverse complement strand
CAGTTTGCAAAATCTCGGGCAGACATCACACTGAATACGTCCGTCATCCAATTTATGCCAATAGCGGGTTTTAACCGTGTCATGGGTAATAAAATCAGTCATTTTCATTCTCCTGGAACCGTTAATAAATCATCTTGTCATAAATCGCAACTAACATCTGAAAGCTGTAATCAAGTCATCACACACAACATCCTATACTGACTTGTAAAAATTTCCATGAATCTTATACCGAGAAATAAAGGACAGGCCAATGAACAGACAACCCGCCGTAGCAGGTACTTTTTATCCTGCAAATCCGAAAGAATTGCATCAAATGCTGGATGAATATTTAAATGATGCTGAATCGAGTGCAAAAGTTCCCAAAGCCATCATCGCACCGCATGCCGGCTATATTTATTCAGGCCCCGTTGCCGCAACCGCTTATGCACGGTTAAAAAAAGCCCATGACCTGATTACCCGGGTTGTTATCATGGGACCATCCCATCGTGTGGCCTTCAGCGGACTGGCCGTGAGCAAAGCGCAGTCTTTCATTACACCTTTTGGATCAATCACAGTTGACCGGGAAGCCGTTGAGACAATAGCCAAGTTACCCTTTGTCGATTACCTTGAACAGGCGCACACCTATGAACATAGCCTGGAAGTCCATTTGCCTTTTTTACAGGAAATGCTGGACGATTTCAAAATTGTTCCGATCGTCGCAGGCGACGCATCGCCGGAACAAGTCAGTCAGGTTATCGATGCGCTGTGGGGTGGCAGTGAAACCTTGATTGTTATCAGTTCTGACTTGAGTCATTATCACGATTATGTAACTGCAAAACAACTTGACAAAGCAACCAGCGCAGTGATTGAACATCTTCAATATGAACAGCTCGCTTCTGATTCCGCCTGCGGCAAAGTGCCTGTCAGCGGATTGTTAAAACTGGCACGAGAAAAATCACTGACCATTAAAACAATCGATCTGCGCAACTCCGGCGATACCGCCGGAGATAAAAGCAGAGTTGTGGGATACGGCGCCTATGTCATTGAATAAAGGACATCAGCTGCGATTGCTGGATTTAGCAAAAAGCTCCATTCAGCAAGGTTTGCAAACAGGCCGGCCATTAAAAGTTAATTTAGCCGATTTTCCAGCCGAATTGACAGAGCATCGCGCTACTTTTGTTACCCTGCACAAGCACCATCAACTGCGCGGCTGTATCGGCATGCTGGAAGCGGTTAGGCCGCTGGCTGAAGATATTGCCGAAAACGCTTTTCTAGCAGCCTTTAAAGACCCTCGCTTTCCGCCGTTAGCAGAAGATGAATTCGGTGAACTGGAAATACACTTGTCCATACTTACACCTGCTGAACCTGTTTCATTTACCTCTGAACAGGACTTAATAACCCATCTGCAACCAGGCATAGACGGTTTAATATTGGAAGAAGGCCGCCGGCGTGGAACCTTTTTGCCCTCCGTATGGGAACAATTGCCCGAGCCGGAACAGTTTCTGCGGCATTTAAAACAAAAAGCCGGTTTTGCACCCGATTATTGGTCTGAAAATATCAGGATTTATCGATATCGGACTGATATGATAGGTTGAGGTTAAAATCAACAATCTACATCTGCTGAGAGATGTTACCAAAATTATTTCTAATCTATCAACATGTCCTGAGCGAAGCCGAAGCATCTGGAGTAACTGAAGCGGCTATTGTTGTTTTTTTGTCAGCTGAGTAAATGATGTACCTTGTATATTGAGCCTGGAGTGTGATAATGTTGGTAGCTGCTGCTCACTTGTTAATTTTTTAAGAAGCTTCTATTTTGTTACCATTCAAACCGGGTTGCTTTGCTTTATTACTGCATATGATGACAAGTTACCGAAAATTATTGTTAAGCTTTCTAACTGTTTCATGGATTTTTCTTACCGGGCTTACCAATCCCGGTGATAATGACATGTTCTCCGAAGAGACACAGGAAACAGAAGTTGAACTCAAGGCCATCGAGACTGAAAAAAGCACTCTAAAGCTGTTGGAAACTAAACAGGCAGGAGTAAAAGGCAGTGTCAACTCTGTTAAAGCAAAGCCTCAAAAAACAACAATCAAAACAACAGATGCCGGTATTGCCGATAAAAGAAATCTCCTTAAAAGCAACGAGCTTGAAAAACCCCTGGATCTTTCTATACCGTTTAAAGGCCCTGGAAACGCAGATCTGAAAATTGACCAAAAATCGGCGGCACAAACCCGAGTGAATAATATTTTTGCCAATGAAACTAATAAAAAGACTCGACAGATAGAATTAGATGGCGATTTTGTGATGTCTCCTGAGCCGGAAGCTGGAAAACAAAAATCTGTGGATGGAGCGGGTATTGTTATCAAGCTTAAACCTTGATAGCAATCCTGAAATAATAAGACGTTTATCAATTTAGCCATTCAATAATATGGTCTTCCAGGTTACTTGCAAGCGATTCTTTTATAGCATAACTGCTGATCGAAACACCCGCTTTTTTTACACTTGCAGTACTTCCCGATAGCAAGGGATGCCATGCAGGCAGATCTTTACCCTCGTCCAGTAAACGATAAGCACAAGTTGAAGGCAGCCAGTGGTATTGCGTAAAGTCGTATTGTTTTAAATCCAGACAGTCCGCCACTAACTTGGTACGTTCGTTGTATTGGGTACATCGGCAGGTAGTTAGATTGATGAGCTTACAGGCGACGTTAGTGAAGACTATTTTTTTCGTATATTCATACTCCAGCTTGTGAAGACAACATTTACCGCAGCCATCACACAGCGACTCCCATTCTTCGGCTGTCATTTCGGCCAGTTTCTTGATTTTCCAAAAGCTCATATCAGACATTATCAGCTCTTTGCGCTACGCCATTAGCAGCCAATTGATCCAGAATTTCTCTAAAATGCTCATAACTTTGAATATTTAACACGCCGACTTCATTTAAAACGGACTGATAATGACCAGCCGCCCTTCCTCCGGCAATAAGTGCAACATTATTACCGATCAGTTTTTTCAATCGCCTAAGTTCTTTCGGAACGATATGATCATCGGTGGCGAAGCTGAGGCTAATAGTCA
>JBBQCU010000476.1:0-3056 GCA_038319065.1 Methylococcales bacterium | reverse complement strand
CGGCAACATCACGGAGGTCACTTCAGTGGATCACTCGGCGAGGAATTTGTTAAATATCGTCGGCGAGTGGTGCACGATAGTTAGAGGCCACTAGGCAACCTATCGTTCAGTCAAAAGCTGGGGGCCATCCATTAGCTTGCCGTTGTTAATCCCCACGCAAAGTAAGCGCGAACGCAGAAAAGCGTAATCCGTAAGAGGCAATAGGTATAGCATCGCATGTTTTTTCTGGCGAAATACGCTACCGTTATTTCGCCCTAAAAAATCTAACTCGTCAGCCACGGGATCGTCAAAAAGCTACGCTGCTTGAAGCCAAGGTTACACCCAACATTATCACGTTTCAAAATAAAGATTCGACCGTCAGCTTTGTGTCGCTATACAGTACAAAGCTATGTATAGCGCACAGGTGACTGCTGGCTGTGAAGCCTTATTTCATTGGTCTGCGGGAAACTTGAAAGCCTTTTTGCATGGCATAACAGTCCTCTAATTTTTTCCTGGAGTTGTGATAACTTTGAACCATCTTAATGACCTCGAACTTCTGGTAACGAACCGGAATTTCTATGAGCCCCTCTGGCGTGATGCCCAACTGGTTGATCCGCAGCATTTCAACACTTGGCCATTAATCAGCCCACTGGTGGCCAGGGCGACTCGTCGCCTGGAAGTGGCACCCGGATTACGGCCACGGTTGCCCGTTGACGGCACGGCTTTTGTCGACATCAGTATGAATGCGTTGACAAAACTGGCAGCACGCGGTGGGATGTCTATGATGGCCTCCATTGGCAGATTGCCATTTGCCGACGGAAGCTTTGATTTGTTGTGTGCCCTCGATATTATCGAACACGTGGATGATGATCAGAAGGCCATGGCGGAATTGGCTCGTGTCGCCAAAATGGGTGCGATCCTGTTACTATCAACGCCGCTGCATCCCGAGATGTGGACGCCTTTTGACGATTTCGTCGGCCATCGAAGGCGCTATGAACCGAAGCAGATCCAGACGCTGTTGCACCACCATGGCTTTACCATAGAATTTAGTGCAGTCTTCGGCATGAAACCCAGTTCCTCATTGCTGCTGGATCTCGGTATGTGGTTTTTGAAGCATCGACGAGAAAGAGCCATGAAATGGTACAACCGGATCATACCTTATACGATGCGTTTGCAGAAACCCCTCCAGCTTCATGAAGGCCTGATCAATACGGATGGGGTCGGTGAGATCTTGTTCGTCTGCAAACGGGTGTCTCCCGGTAGTACTTCATAAGATCTTGCGGTATAGGATAGGAAGAGTGTCAATCAGCGGCAAACAATTGCCAGTAAACAGCGTTAAAATTGAAGGAAATTTGAAGAATTTATTCATAGGCTTTAATCTTCAAAAGCTGCTCTATACTGACAACTTTATAGCCGTTTTCTTTGGCAAAATTAAGCGTTTGTTTTAATACTTCGATAGTTTTATCCGACCTATCATGAAACAGAATAATAGCGCCCGGTTTTATTTGCGATTGTACGCGCCGGGTTATGTTTTGCACGGTGTCGCCCGTTGTATCGAAAGAGCGAATGCTCCAGCCGATGATGCTGTAATTTAATACCTTTGAGGCTTTTACAAGATGGGGTGTGGTTACTCCATAGGGCGGCCTGAATAATCTCATACGTTTGCCGATGATTTTGAAGACGCTCTCTGCGGTCTGGTTTAGTTCATTCTTAAAGCCTTGCAAGCCTTTAAAATCCACAAAAAAAGAATGCGTGTAGCTGTGGTTTCCAATACTGTGTCCATCTGCATCTATTTGTTTCAAAATGCTTTCATTACCCTGAATGTTTTTTCCGATGACAAAAAAAGTGGCTGACGCATTGTACTGGGCTAATGTTGAGAGCACCTGTGGTGTGTATTCCTGGTTTGGGCCATCGTCAAACGACAGGGCAATTTCTTTTTCTAAAGAATTTGCATAACAATAGGCTTGGGCGAAAAAGTTGGATTGAATGATTACCGAACCGTAAATAATTACTGCCAGATAAACTGCGGCTGACAAAATCAGCCACCCTGGACTGATTCCGAAAAGCATGTGCAATAAGCCAATTACGCTGATGGCGATGATGAAACTGTTGCGGGTTAAATTAAAAGTCATCTTATGTATTTGTTAATCTGGGAAGGTGGATTGTCATTGAACAAGCGGTTAGCCTTGTAGAGTTATCACGCAAAGTCACGAAGCCTGAAAGTTTATCTTGTATGATCATCGTGGTGGTTATGGCTTTACGAGTCTCGGGCTCTGTGCCCAACCAGGGGAGAACACAAAAGCGCCGTTAAAATGCCCGTTGCGACGGTAAAACCAAAGGCATGAACAATCTCGGTAGAACTGACCGCTAATAAGCCAAAAGCCAGTAATGTCGTTAATGCAGATAACGTTACCGCCAACGAAGTGCTAATGCGTCTGTCTTCGGCACCCCCATTTAGTGATGTGCCTAAGCTGCCAGCCATAAAAAAGAAAATAGCATCATCAACACCAATTCCCAGCACCAGTAACAGCGCGAATAAATTGAACAGGCTGAACAACTGATCAAACCAGCCCATCATGGCTAACGAAACCAGTGCAGCGACGACGGGAATTGACGTTATGGTCAGCGAGTTACGCCAGCCGAATTTTAGTCCCAATCCGGTAAAAACCAGCAGGTAAGACGCTATTAACAGCAGACTGACTCTGACTCTATAACGCGCAAACAATGAGGATAACCGCTCGACCTGATCAACCCAGGTAACACCTTGCAGGCTTTGCAGGTCTGTTAATGCCGGGAAATCGGTTATTCCGGTTAATACAACCATGCTTAGACATTGGTCTGCATCACAACCCAACCATAATTGCTGTTTTGCTTCATCGGCCGTTGCCAGCCATTCAGGTAATGAAATCGACCTGTTTTCTGCATCACTAAACTGTTTTAGTTCGGTATTAATGGCCTTATCACTAAACCCCAACTCAGTCATATACTGCTTCAATAAACCGGATTCATACAAGGTTTTGTCAAGTAGCCGGTAATTCATCAGCTGATTTTGCTGATCCGGCCAGTAGTCGCTGATG
>JBBQCU010000475.1:0-3062 GCA_038319065.1 Methylococcales bacterium | reverse complement strand
AGTCAACTCCAAGTTCATTTAACAAGTTGAAGATTTGTTCATTTTCTACAAATTCGGCAATCGTTTTTTTACCCATAATATGCCCGACTTCGTTAATTGCTCTCACCATGGCAAGATCAACTTTATCATCTACAATATCCTTAACAAATAAACCGTCTATTTTAAGAAAATCTACCGGCAGGTTTTTTAAATAAGCAAAAGAAGATAAACCGCTACCAAAATCATCAAGAGAAAATGCACAACCGCGCTCCCTTAAATGGTTAATAAATTTAGTTGCACAGGATAGATTGGCAATGGCAGCCGTTTCAGTTATCTCAAAACAGATTTTATGCGTTGGTATGGACCACAAATTGAATTGTTCTGAAATAAACGCCAGCATTGATTCTTCTGAAAGTGACAGGCCGGACAAATTAATGGAACAAATAGACAGGTTATCCAGAAAATTCGGTTTTTCTGCAATCCACTCAAATAGAAGACTGATGACTAGTCGATCCAGTGAAGATGCCAGGTTATAACGTTCTGCGGCTGGTAAAAATGCGCCAGGCGGGATAATATGACCCTTATAATCCCGATAACGAACCAGGGTTTCAAAGTGCAGTTTCTCATTATTATGTGAGAGTGAAACTATCGGCTGTCCGTATAGACAAAAACGATTTTGTTCCAGCCCCTGCTTTATTTTTGACACCCATTGCATTTCTCCATGCCTAAGGGCTAATTCTTCATCATCAGGACTAAAAACATGCACCCGGTTTCTTCCTCTATCTTTTGCGGCATAACAGGCGGCATCGGCTTCTTTAAGCAGGTCGACGGCATTTCCGCTGGTATCATTTATGGATGAAACTCCAATACTTACGCCTATGGTAAAACTTCTGTCTTCCCATGCAAAATGAAAATCCTTGATCATATCGCGTATTTTTTCGCAGGCTCGAAACGCTTCACCCAGTGAGCAGTTGTACATTAATACACCAAACTCGTCACCGCCTAAGCGGGCTACAAAATCATGCCGCCGTATGTTCTTTCTTAATAAATCGCCCAATTGTCTGAGCAATTCATCTCCTGCCAAATGCCCGCAAGTGTCGTTAACTACTTTAAATTGATCCAAATCAAGATAACACAAGGCATGTTCTGTACTTTCCGCACAGGCCGCTGTTACAGCATCTTTAATATGCCTGTCAAATTCACAGCGATTTGCAAGGCCGGTCAAGGCATCATGGCTGGCTTGATAGGCAATTTGCTCGCTTAAAACGTGAGTTTCTGTTACATCTTCACAAACCAGTAATAAACTGTTTTGCTGGTGTTCATTTTCAAAAAATTTAGCCGTTGCCCTAACCCAAATAATCCGTCCATTATCACAAACCTGCCTTAGTTCATGTTTATGTACAGTCAATGGATTCGCCAGACATTGGTCAATCAAAACTTGCATTATTGGTACATCATCCTGATGAATAAAATCAAAGACCGGGCAATCATGAAATTCTTCAACGGCCAGGCCCAACTGATTAGCACCGGTACGGTTAACCGATAAAATAAGACCACATTCGGTAAGATTAAAAACCATGGTCGGATTATCATCATAAAGTGCCAGATAACGGTCTTTTGCTCGTGTCAAAGACTGGTTTTGATCCTCAACTGTGCCAATCAAATCATTGAATGCATCTACCAGGACACCCAATTCGTCATTATTGACTTTAACTGCCCGCAACGAATAATTTTTTGTTTCACTAATAGCTTTTACGGTATTCACCATTTTTTTGATGGGTGAAGAAATAAGTCTTAACAGCGGTGCAGATAAAAAGAAGGTCATTATCGATACACCGACCAATACTAAAAACATCAGCCCGGTAAATTGTATTTTTCGCCAATACGGCTGAGTAAAATCAGCATTGATATAAACAGTACCCAATATTTCTTCATCAACATTAATCGGTTGAACTATTAGTAAATGAACTGTTTCAAATCGGGTCTTTTCATCCTTAACAGAGAGAGGACAGGCTAATCCTTCATGGCTGTTTTTCAATAATTGTGCAAAAACAGCACCCTTTACATCATAAAGACAGGCAGCCTGTACTTCCGGAAGCGTATTAAGTACACCAAGATTTTCATTGGCTAACTCCAGGTCCTGAAACAGCAGCGCTGCAGTACTACGATTACCTATAATTGTTGCCAGCGTTGACAAATCATCACGGGTATTTTTCTGAAACTCTGAAATCTCAAGTACTACCAAAAACAAGCCGGCAAATAATAACGATATCACACTAGGGAAAATTAAAGTCAACAACAGCTTGCGTTTTATTGACAGATTACCAACAAATTTAATCATTGTTGTCACCCTTTACGACTTCAGCGACTTCCAGTAATTTTGCGCTGATTTTCAAGTTGCTCTGTTTTATCGTTTTCAGATTAATTTGTAATTTTATTTTACCCTGCTTGTTCACGAAACCAATCATTCCACCACGCTCTATAAAATCTCCGCTTTCACCCACTACTAATGAGTTATCAACATTCCCGATAGTCAGCGTATCTTTAATAGTGGAACATACATAGAGAATGTGGCAGTGTGGTTCCTTAACTATACTTTCAAGACTATTAAACCTGTATAATTTAATAGGTCGGCCCATGACTGACCGTTCTTCGATGGGATCAATTAATTCACCAAAAGGATCGTCCCCTACAATACAAAGATTAAATGTTTTAGCATTATCAGCAGGCCAGGTAATAAATTTAGTAAAGTTATACAAATAACCGGCCTTTATTTTATACTCGACAGAGGAATCATCTGCGCTAAGCAACTGCGAAAACAATAAACAGCCTAAAATCCATAGTACGCTGATGAGTTTCATTTCTTCATTTTGCGTAGGATGAAATAAGAGTTTAAAAACTGCAATGTTGAACCTGTTAAGTGTATTATATTTGTGTGCATGTCCTTCGCTTACTATAGAGATCTTGGCTATTTGGCAAAAAATCTTTTCATCGCCCTGATCATATATCCATGATCCAATACCCCTGCACTTTCCCTGATACTGTGCATGGCCCATAGGGGATTGCCGACATCGACTGACCGG
>JBBQCU010000474.1:0-3085 GCA_038319065.1 Methylococcales bacterium | reverse complement strand
CGCACTTGGCGATCATATCCAGAATTCCATCGTCATCAATGCAAGGTTTATAATCTTTGTGTAAGGGCTCATATTCAATATTCATCTTCCTCTCCCAAGTAATATTACATGATCAATGTAAAAAGTACTTTCAAGTTTTTTGTTAGCAATAGTTCACATTAAAAAACATGCGGCAAGTCCATTATCCGGTAAGAATTAATTTAGCCTATACCTCGCGTGATAAGTGCAGCATCACAGAATGATGGCATAACTAACTTAGCCGCGAGGTATGGCGATCATTGGCTTGCTGTGCAAATAGTGTGCTTGTTAGTAAAACAACAAGCTGGAAAAAAGCAGCACCAGCTATCGCAAAAAGCGAAGCTAGCAAAATCATTATTGTTATAATTTTCATGCTCTGTTACCGGATATTTATTTAATTTGAGTATGAATAATCCTCCCGTTAAATAAAAAAAACAAGTTATTTAATAGTAACTTAAATAATGGACGGTTACAGTTTTAGGTAATTTTTCCGGTGTCATAAAAGCCCGTGGCTAGTCTGCAACAACCTGTTTATAACCCATTTTAGGCGTTAAAAAAGAGCTTGCTACCGGTATCTTAATTCGTCAAACAAACAGATAATTTTTGACGGCTTTCTATGTTCTTTTGTATAAAAACAACAGAACAAACAGTGTTTATCCAACAGTAAATGAGTATTAAAATTCAGCTAGAATGCAGATAATCACCGCAATGATTGCCGAGCATCTTATTTCTGAATATGAATGATCAAATTTAGACTTTTACAAATTAGCCATACCGGCTCATTCCAGCACCCTGATAATTGGCATATATATGCTGATAAACCAACAGACTTTTAATATCCACTTCCTCATTCGAATAAAGTTCTTGGGGTAACCACTGCAATCTGTAATCAATGAGAGTTTTAACTTGCGCAGTCACCTGAATACTTTCGCGCCAGCGATCAATTTTCAGCATCTCTGTTTTCAATGTTACCAAGGTATCCTTGGCAACTTCTTTAACTTTGGCTTCTTCCGCTTTAGTCAATTCCGGTTTTTTCAGCAAATCGAAAATTGCCAGGGTTTCTTCATCCAGTCCTTCACGCATAGCCCTTTCTGTTTCCGGTTTCAGGTCGTTTTTCATAAAATCTTTCAGATCGTCAAAAGCTTTTTGTACCGCTTGAATATCTTTGCCTCGATTGTACTCTTCAATGATCTTTTTGTATTTCTCAAAAAACTCCAATCGAATCGGATTTTGCTGAACCATTTGCTCCAGTTTTTTCTGAATAGCTGCTTGCAAATCAAAAACTACCGCATTTTTTTGCTTGGATTTGGCAAATGCCGCACGCAGTTTGTCGAAATCAAGCGTACTCAAATCAACAGCATCGGTTTCGCGTACTTCATTTTCTTTAGTGCTAATACTCATGCTCACTTCCTGCTGAAGCCTTCGGATAACATCGCTAATATCAGCCGATGTGGTCTTCTGGTTGAGCAGATCGTAAATCGCCTCAATAGCATTGATCTCTTGCAGAAAGGGCTTGATCTCCGGTTCCGGGTAAATAGCCTTGTACTTACGGAAAACATTGCGCGCAGCAACTTCATATTGGGTGCGAGTGGTTTCGTTCAAACAAACGGCATTGGCTGCCTGTTGCAATTGGCTCAATTTATCCATTGCAGTGCTGGCATGAACCAGTTTATCCAAATCAAACTCCACCTCCTGCAAAAACTTCCGCACTGTCAAAATAGCCTCCGCCAACTCACCGGCCATTCCAATTAACTTTTCTGCCAGCTTACCGGTTTCTTCATCACCGGTCTCGCCTGCCCTGGATTTACCTCGGTCGTCACTCTCTCCATAGATGGAATAGGCCTTCTCCAGCTGCTTGTAAACGTTGCCATAATCGACAATCAAGCCATTTTCCTTTTCATCGTCATAAATCCGATTTGCACGGGTAATGGTTTGCATCAGGGTATGCCCCTTAATGGGTTTATCCAGATATACAGTTGAGACGCACGGCCCATCAAAACCGGTAATCCACATCGCGCAGACGATGACTAAGCGGAAGGGATTATTTTCGTCCTTAAACTCCGTTTCCAAATCCCGCTCCACCATTTTTTTGCGGTGCGGTTCAATAGACAGTCCCAGCTTGGCAAACTTCTTAACTTCATTTTGTTCGCTACTCACCACCACGCAAACTTCGGTTTCTTCAACCCGCTTTAAATGATGCTTTAGCTTAAGTTCTTCTTGCTGGTCATCAGCATTGGTTATACGCTGTTTCAGTTCGGCCACATACTCAGGCCAGTATTTCATCGCCAGGTCATACATACGGACCGCAGTCGGTTTATCGAGCGCCACAAACATCGCTTTGCCCTGATAACCTCGCTCATTGAAATGCCAGACCAAATCCTTGGCAATGGCGTCCAAACGCTGCTCGGACGTTAAAATCGGATAATCCCGTTTAAACTCCCGCTCCAATTTCCGCCGTTGATCGTCATCCAGCTTGCAGTCATTGATAATTTCCGCCATGCGTTCATCAAGATCGGGGTTTTCAATCCCCAGTTTTTCACCCCGATTCAAATAGCGCAACGGCAAGGTCGCGCCATCAATAATTGCCCGTTTAAAGTCATACACGGTCACATAGTCGCCAAAGATATTCCGGGTCAACTCCAGCTCGTCTTTAATAATCGGCGTACCGGTAAAACCCAGGTAAGTCGCATTGGGGATAGCTTTAAAACGCATATTCCGGGCAAAATAGTCGCCGTCCTGAGTACGGTGCGCTTCGTCGAAAATGACGATGATATTACTGCGATGGGTGATGAGTGGGTACTCAGTCTCTTTTTTCGGATCAAACGAAAACTTATGAATCAGCGTAAACACATAGCGATGATTTTCTGACAGCAACGTGCGTAAATGCTCTCGACTTCTGGCTCGCACATTATCTTCGGTCACCGCGCCCACGCCGCTGAAGGTATCGTAAAGCTGGTTTTCCAGTTCGGTTCTGTCCACCACCAGCAAAAAGGTATAGCTGCCGCCCAATTTACGCAGAATTTTCTGAGACAAAAACACCATCGAATACGACTTCCCTGAACCCTGG
>JBBQCU010000473.1:0-3093 GCA_038319065.1 Methylococcales bacterium | reverse complement strand
GTGCGTGGTTGCGGCTACGCCAACTAAAGAACAGTCTGAAGGATCAAAGTATTGAAGCTGAATATACGGTGATTACCGATACAGCAGAAAAACCAATAACCAGGCAGGCTTTCAAAAATGGAAAAAATAACAACTAGTCGGTGGCATAATTATTAAGAAGCTAAAACAGTATTGCATCTTTGATCCCGGCAGGCGTTTAAAATTGTTTGATTTCGCCTTAATTCCAATTTTGAATCACCCCGCAAAGCGTACGCTTTTCAACTTTTCTAACGCGCTCTTCAAGCAAAGTCAAGGTATCGCCCGGCGTGACAGGGACGACACACTGGGTAATGACATCCCCAGTATCGTAGTCTTCGCTTACATGATGGATAGTCACGCCCGTTTCCGTGTCGCCGCTCGCCAATACGGCTTGATGTACCCGTCTGCCAAGCATGCCTTTACTGCCATATTTGGCCAGCAAAGACGGATGGATGGATGTTTATTATCCTGCCCTGCTAAACAACCGGCACACAAGACAGATAAAATGACTGCTTAAAAAATTGACGCCAATCATTTGGAAATAGTGAAAGACTGAAAAATTAAAAACATGACATACTGTTTTTACAGACTAGTGATATGATTTCAAGCTGGCCGAAATTATACGCTTTAAGTGAATATTTTTTAAATTTTAATCAATGGGTTATTTTTATGGGCTCCAAAACTACAATTGAGAAAAAACTATTTCTCCTCATCGCTTTTATTTTCATTGTTACAGGCTGCACGTTTCAAAAGCCAAACTATCTGAAAATGATAACCGCGACTGAATTAAACCAAATCATGCAAAAAGAGGACATAGTCCTGATTGACGTTCACACGCCTGAACAACAGCATATCAAAGGCACGGACCTTTTTATTCCTTACAACGAAATCGAGAAATACCAGGACAAGCTTCCCAAAGATAAAAATACCGCTATCTATTTGTATTGCCAAGGCGGACCTATGGGCAATGCAGCGGCAAAATCTCTTTATGAATTAGGTTACCGTAACTTATACAATCTTGAGGGAGGAGCAAATGATTGGCGAAAGGCAGGTCTTGAGTTTGAATAAGCATGTGTCATTTTCGGTGGCGCAATATTTCCAATGCCGGGCTTCAACTTCTACCGCTATTTCCTGCGCAATCCGCTCACGCACCCATCTGGTTACAACGGTCAGAGTGATTGGGTGTCCGGTTTATTGCTAAATACCGGCAATACGATTTGATTAGGGAAACCAACATGACGCCAATAAACAGTATCTGTATCTATTGCGGCTCCAGTCCAGGACGGCTTGAAGCCTATGGTTTAGCCGCTTATGCACTCGCCGAGGCACTGGTCAGGCGCAACATCAGATTGGTTTATGGCGGTGCTGGTATTGGCATAATGGGTAGGCTGGCGGATCAAGTATTGAAGCTCGGCGGACAGGCCATCGGCGTAATACCGAAAGCCCTGGCGCATAAAGAAGTAGCTCACAAAAATTTGACCCAATTGCATGTCACCCAATCCATGCATGAGAGGAAGATGCTGATGGCAGAGCTCTCAGATGGTTTCATAGCGCTCCCGGGCGGAATAGGAACACTTGAGGAATTATTTGAGATTTGGACTTGGGCTCAGCTTGGCTTTCACACTAAGCCATGCGGCTTGCTCAATGTTGAAGGCTATTACGATGCGCTGATCGGATTTCTGGATCATGTTTTGGCAGAGCAATTTGTTAAAAAAGATCACCATGCCATGTTAATTGTGGAGACAAATCCGGACGCACTGCTGGACCACTATGTCAATTATCAGCCTCCAGCTGTAAAACATTGGGTTGGTAAAGACGAAACCTGATGAATCATAATTCCATAGAAATTTGGAACCTGTCATGAAACAAAAGTCACTATAAGTTTGCCGGATTTTTGACAGACCTTTTGAGATAAATAGATAGAACCAGCTTTTTTTATACAGAGAAACTGCATTGATTAGAATCATCGCTTATGTTGGGCCATTGTACTTTGTGGATGTTATTTGGGGCACGGTTTCGCTTCATGCATGGCTTTACATTTCTTCGGGTGTGGCAGCATTTTATAGCCTCTCACACTTTATAAAAAAGCTTGCCCGGCGTAATCCTTATTTCTGTAATGAAAACAAAAACAAGTAACGTCGTTGTCTCCAAATTACTCACCTCAATTCAGTCCCTGCCCTATTAATCAATTTGATCTAATCGTTTTTTACTGCTTCTCTAAGGGCTCGATCGTAACGCTATGTTAACCCGGCTGATTGTTCATTTTGCCTACTTTTTAGAAACCTCGCCGTATTATAAAAATACCAAACTGTTTTTTTATAATTTACTGGAGAATCCGGATAGCCGGATCAAATCATACTTTGATGTTTTTATGATTTGCCTGGTTCTGCTGAGTGTTTTCTTGCTGATTTACGAAGTAGATACCCAGTCAACCAAGATTGACAGGGTGTACGAGAATATTCTGATCATCTTATTTATCATTGAATACCTGCTGCGAGCCTGGCTTTATAATGATGTTCATAAAATTATTCTGGAGCATTACGAAAAGGCCGAGTATTTAAATTGCCGTTTTCGATTGGGCGGGGTTGCCAGGCTAATTTTAGTCAAGAAGATTAATTATATTTTCACGCCGTTGGCCATAATTGATTTACTGGCTATATTGCCGAGTTACAGGCCATTAAGCGTGCTGAGGGTGTTGCTTATTTTTCGATTGCTCAAGCTATTCAGGTATTTTAAAAGTCTGAAATTATTTGCCGAAGTCCTGGACAGCAAACGGTTTGAGCTTTATAACTTATCGATTTTTCTGGGCTTTCTGATTTTTATCGGCAGTACAGGAATTTATTTATTTGAACACCCTACTAACAGCGAACAAGTCAGTAACTTGTTCGACGCAGCCTATTGGTCGATAGTGACCGTTTCATCGGTTGGTTATGGCGATATAGCACCGCAAACAACGGGTGGCCGGCTGGTTGCGATGGCATTGATTCTGACCGGCCTGGGGGTGTTATCGTTTTTTATATCCATTATTGTTTCGGCATTTAGTGACAAAATGCACGATTTGCGGGAAAACAGAAC
>JBBQCU010000472.1:0-3097 GCA_038319065.1 Methylococcales bacterium | reverse complement strand
CAGTCCTGCGATTTAACGATCCACGACGATTTGGTGCGGTTTTATGGACTTCAGCGCCTGTGGCGGAACATCCTCTGCTTAAAGATTTAGGCCCTGAGCCACTATTAGCCGATTTTACCGGCGCGCTTCTTTATTCGTTTTCCAGAAACCGGAAAGTGCCTGTAAAATCCTTCATTATGGACAGCCATATTGTTGTGGGTGTCGGCAATATCTATGCAAATGAAGCTTTATTTATGGCGGGTATTTTGCCTTCACGCCAGGCGGGAAAAATTTCTTTAGCGAGGTATCAGAAATTGGCGGATTGTATCCGGGCGATTTTGCAAAGCGCTATCCAGCAAGGCGGAACAACGTTAAGGGATTTTGTTAATGAAGCAGGAAAACCCGGCTATTTCAAGCAACAACTCCGGGTTTACGGACGTAAGGGCTTGCCTTGTGTTCACTGTCAACAGCCTTTAAAAGAAATCAGGCTGGGCAACCGCTCGACGGTGTTTTGTAGTGAGTGTCAACGATAATCATTGCTTACCCTTGTAACTGTTAAAAATCTCATATCGATTTTCTTTGTCAAAGCTCATAACATTATAAGCGTCTTTTCTGTCGCCCATCTCCATACCTGGTGCACCGCTGGGCATGCCGGGAACAGCGATTCCAATTATTTTGGGTTTGTTTTTTAGCAGTTTCATGATGTCATTAGCGGGAACATGCCCTTCAATCACGTAACCGTCGACGATGGCCGTGTGACAGGAAGCCATCGCTTCCGGAACGCCATATTTATTCTTTATTGTCTGGACATCATCTGTAACGATTTCCTGGACGTTAAAATTGTTTTTTTTCAGATGTTCAATCCACTTACCACAACATTCACAGGTTGGACTTCTATAAACAACAATATCAACAGGTTTGCCGGCTGAAAGGTTTTCAGCCTTAATCCCCGTATTGAAAACGAGTAAACCAATGGTCAGAAAAAAAATATTTAATATTTTCATAGTAACATCCTCAAATGTGATTATTGATGATAAGCCGGACTATAGTCATTTACGGCGTCGACCATGGCTTTAACATGATCCGGATTTATGTCGGGCAAAATACCATGGCCAAGATTGAACACATGTCCGGAACCTGAACCGAATTTGCGCAAAATGGATTTGACTTTTTCGGTAATGATTTCCGGCTGTGCATAAAGAGCAACTGGATCCATATTGCCCTGTAAAGCAACCTGGCCGCCGACTCTGGCTCGCGCCTTTTGGATATCTGTCTGCCAGTCGAGACCCAGCGCATCATAACCTGCATCAGTCATGGCTTCCAGCCAAAGGCCACCGCCTTTGGTAAATAATATGGTTGGAATTTTCTGCCCTGCCACATCGGTCTTAAGCAATGCCCTGACTTGCTTGGCGTAATAGAGTGAAAATTCAATATAATCTTCTGACGTTAACATTCCGCCCCACGTATCAAATAACATGATGGCCTGGGCTCCCGCCTCAATCTGGGCATTCAAATAAGCGGCTACCGATAGTGCCAGTTTATCCAGCATGACGTGAATCAGTTTAGGCTGTTCATACATTAAACCTTTAATTTTCTGAAAACTTTTGCTGCTGCCGCCTTCAACCATATAAGTTGCCAAGGTCCAAGGACTTCCTGAAAAGCCAATTAACGGCACACTGCCTTGCAAGGTTTTTCTGATTAGCCGGACCGCATCAACCACATAACGCAAGTCGGTATCCGGATCAGGAATCGGCAGTTTTTTGACATCGGCTGCCGTTTTCACCGGATAATTAAATTTGGGTCCTTCGCCCTCGGTAAAATGAAGACCCAGGCCCATTGCATCAGGAATGGTCAATATATCCGAGAACAGAATAGCTGCGTCAAAATCAAATCGCCGCAAGGGTTGCATGGTCACTTCACAGGCTAATTCCGGATTAGTACACAGATTTAAAAAACTACCTGCCTGTTCCCTGATTTTTCTATATTCCGGTAAATATCTTCCGGCCTGACGCATCATCCAGACAGGTGTCCGATCAACTGGCTGCTTTAATAGTGCTCTGATAAAGGTGTCATTTTTTAATGCTGTCATACTGTTTGGCTATGAAGGTTAAAAAAAGTATTGTAATGTTGACAAAAGCAGCCACGAACGAAATTGCCGACAATACAAACTATTTTGAGTTTGTGGCATTGACCTGCAAAGCACGACCGTACAATTGTGTATGGGGCGACAGGGTTGCCGGTGGAAAGCTGCTTTCGGCACCGGCCGGTTTTTGAACATCCACAGCAAGTGTGGGTATTAATCTGATGTTATAGTCCGAGGCACTAAACCACTGGACGCCAAGGGCTAAAACGATCAATCCGGCAACGGCAGCAACAAGAATCCATAACGAATTATCGCTTTGTTTAGCACCTTCAAAACCCGGCAATTCAACTACAATACGGCCTAGAATACCCTGTGTTTTACGATAAACATCCTCTACCATGCTATCACTAATTTCATTAAAAGTTACTTGTGAACGTGGTTTTGTAGCTAGATGCTGTAAAAATTCACCGCATTGTTTTTCTGACAAAATTGGGATTTCAATTAAGGGACAGTCATCAATCGCACTATCTGATCTGTTTTTAACATCCAAATCATCATGCGTTAAAACAAAAATCACCCTTAGAACAGGATTATTTGCTGCGTAATCAATGATTTTATTCATCAAAGCGGGAGCTAACCGTCCCGCTTCATCAATCATTAAAACTAATTTCTTATGTTGGCTTTCAACCAGCCGAAAAGCGCCGGATAAAGTCTGAACCGGTTTATCCGGCTGATTCTGCTTGATGACCTTGGCTATCTGCTCAAGAACCTTTTCGAAACTTGAATCTGCATTGCCTTGCACGAGGCAATAAATCCATGATTCAACCTTGCGTTCCTGCACAACCTTTAGCAAAGTTGATTTACCGATACCCTCGGGGCCGCAAACAACGACAGCTTGCCCTGAGTTAGAAATCAAGTGTATTAATAATTCAAGCTTCCGGGTTCGTTCCCGGGTAATCAAAGAAGGAACAGACCTGTTTTTCTGATCAATGGATGGTTTATTCACATGATACATAAAGGTATCATTTTCTACCA
>JBBQCU010000471.1:0-3110 GCA_038319065.1 Methylococcales bacterium | reverse complement strand
ATAAAAAGGATGGCATGAAGAACAAACTTCTACCTGCAAATCCTTGCCTAATACAGAACCGGTCACAAATGTATTACCGCAACCACAAGTCACAGTAATTTGTTTATATTCAGGGTGAATTTCTGGCTTCATATCACTTCCACATTACCTATAAAGAGGCTACATACTTATTAAAGAACTGGCTATAATACGTTTTTCAATAACAATTGGCAACCCTTAAGACGAACGCTTTTATTATTATGCAAGGCTTATTATGGATTATGACTTGCAGATTGGCGATGCTTGAAGCACCAATACAGCCAAAAATGCGACAGACAGATTCGTGAGGAATTTACCACCTTGTAACCGAAATTGGCCGTCCGGAAAGTTTACCGATTACAATTGTCGTTATTGAGCGCCTGCCGGCTTATCTTGCTCATTCCAGGGCGCGACTATAAACAAAAGCAACATTCCCGGAATAGCGATGGCAAAGCAAAACAGGAAAAAAGTCATCCACCCGTACCATTCAACCAAATAACCAGTAGTAGCATTGGCAAAGGTACGAGGTACTGCTGCCAAGCTAGTGAATAAAGCAAATTGGGTGGCTGTATAGAGTGGATGCGTGGTGTGGGCGATAAAGGCGACAAACGCAGCCGTGCCCAGCCCCACCCCTAAGGCTTCAAAACCGATGACAATGCCTAGCCAGAGAAGGCTGTGGCCTACCGTCGCAAGCCAGGCGAAGCCCAAAATAGCGACCATCTGTACCAAGCCAAAAATCCAAAGAGCACGGTTGATGCCGAGTTTGATCATCCAAATACCACCGATTAATCCACCAAAGACACTCGGCCACAGGCCGGCATTTTTTGCGATGAGTCCAATCTCTGTTTTGCTAAAGCCCATATCAAGGTAAAACGGCGTTGCCAGTGCCGTAGCCATGCTATCACCCAACTTGTAAAAAAAGATGAAGGCGAGCACCAGGATTGCTGATTTTAAACCATTGCGACTGATAAATTCTTGAAATGGCTCAACCACTGCTGCTCTGAGGGTTTTTGGCGCACCGTTTTTAAGCGCCGGTTCACTCACGAAAAGTGTCATTGTTATACCCACCAACATAAATAACGCGGTAATAAAAAACACACTGCTCCACGGCAAATGGTCCGCCAGAATTAGAGATAAAGACCCCGGTATCAAGCTGGCAATTTTATATGCATTAACATGTATTGCATTACCAAGGCCCAGTTCGCTATCCAGCAATAATTCACGTCGATAGGCATCCAGCACAACATCTTGGGAAGCACTAAAAAATGCCACCACACCAGCCAGATAGGCAATTGTCCATAAATCAAGAGCCGGATGCAGTACACCGAATGCCGGAATGGATAGCAGTAATGCCATTTGCGTGATAAATATCCAACCGCGTCGCCGCCCAAGTGGTGGAATATAGCGATCAAACAGCGGCGCCCAAAGAAATTTCCAGGTAAACGGCAATTGAATTAGTGCAAATAACCCTATGACTTTTAAATCCACGCCTTCAGAGCGTAACCATGCTGGTAACAGAGCAATCAGAATATACAGCGGCAATCCGGAACTGAAGCCTGTGAAGATGCAAATGAGCATATGCTTGTTAAACAGCACTTGCCTGATGTTCGTGTTATTTGTCACAGGACACCTATAAAATTCAAACTTAGTTGTGATGTCAGCGTTAAAAAAATATTAATCGCTTACAATCCATAGACTGTGCTTCGCCTTTATTTTTTAACGAAGCAGAAAGGATCGGAAAAACCTGGAATACAGTAGTCCCGAGGAGATGCAGAAAATATAAAGTTCAGCATATTAAGCTAAACATAAATGAAAAGGGCCGTACGCCTACGTAGCCATCGACCTTATCGGAACAACAGCACCGCACTGATTGTGCGGTGCTTTTCAGCAATATCAACCATTAATCAAATAGTGAGCAAAAATACTTGCTGCATAACCACCGGCAATTGCAGGCGTCCATTTTAAATGACTGAAAAAGGTGTATTTATGGTCTGATTGCCCCATTAAAGCGACACCCGCAGCAGAACCGACTGATAACATAGAACCGCCAACACCCGCAGTTAAAGTCACCAATAACCATTGAAATAAATCCATATCCAGATTCATATTAAGCACTGCAAACATGACGGGAATGTTATCAACAATTGCCGAAATTACACCCACTAAAATGTTGGCGGTTGTTGCGCCCAAACCGTCATACATCGCACCAGAGAGCAACTCAAGATAACCGATATAACCTAAGCCACCGACTGCAAACACTACGCCAAAGAAAAACAGCAAGGTATCCCATTCTGCATGGCGCACTTTGTTAAAAATATCAAATCCACCGTCGCCTTCAACACTAATGTTTCTGTCGATGTGATAGCCATAAAGCATTAACACGGAAAGGCCAACCATCATACCCATGAAGGGTGGCAAATGTAGACCTTGTTTAAAACTGACCGCAGTCACGATAGTCAATAAAAATAATACACAAATTTGTATCGCACCCGGCTTTAACTGTACTGCCGCCTCGGAAGAGGCTTTAGGTTGCTCATCAGGCACTGCAAAATACATAATCGCTGCTGGGACGGCATAATTTACTGCTGAAGGAATAAAAAGTTTGAAGAAATCAAAGAACTCAGCATATCCCGCTTGCCAAACCATTAACGTTGTAATATCGCCAAAAGGACAGAACGCACCGCCGGCATTAGCAGCAATAACCAAGTTTACAAAACCAATACTGACAAATTTCGGATTATCAGCGCCTACTGCCAAAACGACTGCGCCGACTAATAAAGCCGCGGTCAGGTTATCAGCCACTGCGGATAAGAAGAAGGTAATGACGCCGGTAATCAAAAACAATTTACGATAGCCAAACTGTCTTCTTACTAACCACGATCTTAATGCTTCAAACACATTTCGTTCTGCCATTGAGTTGATATAGGTCATAGCAACCAATAAAAATAACATTAGCTCAGCATATTCTTTCAAATTGTATTCGAAAGCCTCATGCATTGCCTCAACTGAAACACCTTTTTGTGACGCTAAAATAGCAGCGTGCGCCCAGATAATACCCGCAGCAAGAATGACTGGCTTGGATTTACGCAGAT
>JBBQCU010000470.1:0-3116 GCA_038319065.1 Methylococcales bacterium | reverse complement strand
GATGAAGCGGCCAGTGGCTTGGTGAATTCGTTGGCGGCAAGATGAATTCGCTCCAGATAGCTGCTTGTGCCGTCACGCATCCGGCGCATGATGTGTTCAATCATGACTATGGCGTCATCAATAATCAACGCCACCGCCGCCGCCATGCCGCCCAGCGTCATAATATTAAAAGTTTGTCCCGTTATGTACAGCACTAACGCAGTAGCCGATAAAGCCATCGGTACGGTAATCGCAGCAATGACCGTTACTTTGCCGTTGCGTAGAAATACGAATAACACCACAATCGCCAGCCCCAAACCGATGAATAAGGCTTCGCGCACATTTAATGCCGAGGCGACGATTAAATCGCTTTGGTCATACCACTTGGCTATCTTGATACCGGCAGGTAATTTTGTTTGAATGAGATTCAGCTGTTTTTGGACGGCCTTGGCAATGTCTACCGTACTACCGCCCGGTTGTTGAATAATCTGGAACAACACCGCATCTTTACCATCCGCAGTCACACGCTGCCATTGCGGCGCGGTGGTTTTAACCACTTGCGCGACATCTTCAAGAAATACCAGTCCATTACGGCCACTGCGTAAAACCGTCTGCGCAATCTGTCCGGGATTTTGTAATTGCGTATTTTCCAGCGCCAGATACAGTTTATAGTTTTGCTCAAGCCGTCCTACCGCGTGAATCACATTCGCCGCTGACAAGGCTTTGGCAATATCATCCATACTCAAACCCAGCGAATTGAGCCGCGCCAGATTGACGATAACCTGATATTCCGCGACTTCGCCGCCCAGCACTTCGATATTGGCAACACCGGGAATCGCCGACAAAAGGGGACGAAGTTGATATTGGGCAATATCCCGCAATTCCACCTGCGATTGTTCAGGAACGTTCATGGAATGGCTTGAACAACTTGCGCCCTCTCCCTCCGGGAGAGGGCTAGGGTGAGGGGATAGACAGCTCAAGTTATTTCGTGCACGTTCCTTAGACGAGGTCAAACTGTAACCCAGTACCGGAAAAACCGTCGGCTCCATGCGCCGCACCGTAAATGCCAGTGTCGCAGGCAGTGTGGTACGGATTTGATTAATCGCCGCTTCCACCTGCATCATTGCCGAGACCATATCGAGTCCCCAGACAAAATTAATGGAAATATCGGCGCTGCCACGGCTGGTATTTGAACGGACACTTAGCACACCGGGCACAGTCCGCACCGCTTCTTCAACCGGCCATGTCGCTTCAACCATCATCCGCTCCGCAGGCCTGTCTCCGGCATCCATATTGATAACCACCCTGGGAAAAACAACCTGTGGAAACAGGCTGACGGGGGTGCTGTAAATCGTAAAGAGGCCGGAGATAGCGAATAAGCTCAGTGCAAATAAAATTGAGCGGCGATGACGATAAGCCCAATGTGTCATGGCTGCTTCACTTCGACAGCCATACCGTCCTCAAGCTCATAATTTCCTTCTACCACGATGTCATCCTGCTCCTTTAAATCATTGGCGATGACTTCAATTTGAGTGTCATTTTCCAAGCCTGCTTGCACCTGGTGTTTAACGGCATGGTCTTTTTCGATAGTAAATAAACTGTAAGCATTGCCATCGGGTAAGAGCGCCTGACGAGGCACTACCAGTGTGTTTGCCGATGAAACAATAATTTGCGCCTGTACAAAATCATTGATTAACAATTGCTGGTTTAACTCCGGTCTGACAAAGACGTTAAGCAAGCGGGTGACTGGATCAATTTGATGAGTGATGGTGGCAATACGCCCTTTAACCGGTTGCGCAACGGGTTTATTGGCGGGCGTTAGCAACACCGGCTGATTGAGTTGCAGACGATCAAAATCTTCAGGTTCAACACCTAAACGCACGACCCACTGGTTTTGGTCAACCAACTGTAGCAATGGACCACCTGCCGGTACGATCTGCCCTTGCTGGACACTGACTAAATGGATAATGCCTGCTTGCCCGGCTTTAATTTGCCTCGTTCCCATGAGTTGCATGGGAATGCCCCGGTCAGTCAGATTATTAAGCATTATCTTGGCTTGTTCGACACGTAGCTGGCCCGTCATCAATTCTTGCTGGATTGCCAATTTTAAGCGGATGCGTTCCTGCAACAGTTGTTGATTTTGCAAAGCCGCAGCCAGCTCTTTTTTTGCTTGTTCTATTTGTAAAACCGTATCATCTCCCGGCTTAAGCGTGAGCAACACATCGCCTTGTTGAACCAACTGCCCTTCATTGACCTCCAGTTTTTCAATATGAGCGGTGTAAGGTACGCTGATGGTTTGCAGCTTGTCAGGCCAGGGTAAAACAGTACCATAAACCTTTAAGGTTTCACTGATTTCGGATTTTTGAAGCTTGATGGTTTGAACCTGGGCAATGGGTTCTGGCGGGTTTTCAGGTTTTTCTGTTGGTTTATCCGAGGTGCAGCTGATTGCGCCAAGGACGCATAACATACCGAGGATGAGGGTTGTTGAGTTGGAACTCATGGTTTTCCTTGAGAAAATGAATAAATCACGAAGCCGGATGATTGTTCTTCGTGATCATCGTGGTCATGTATTTTTTATAGATGATTTCAATTCTTCAGGTCGTAGTCCTATTCGTAGGTCGGGTTAGCGATAGCGTAACCCGACATTTGCGGGCTTTGTTATTTGTCGAGTTACGCTAGGCTAACCCGGCCTGCAAGGGCTTTTAGCCATGACCAATCCTCTTTCATACCAGGTGGAAATGCCTAAGTTCAGAAATAGAATAATCTCAATCACATTGCGAGAAACCTTCCAAAACTATACGATTTTGTAATCTTCATTTTTCGCTAGAAACTAATTCTGAAACATTCCATGTGTAGGTTATTTGTCGGGTTACGCTACGCTAACTCTCCTACAGGGCTGCGCAAATAGAAACAGCTTTTGGTGGTTTGTTGAAGGATCTCTTTATTGATTTTATTCAGCTTGTATCGTGTTGAATGGTTCTTCTAAGCACAATAAATGGCTACCCACTTAAGCCGGGACAAAATTAGAGCTAGACTGTCGTATTTTAGTATCATGAGTTAATGACTAAAAAAACAATACAACACAGAAAATACGAGCAGCTAGCTTAGCGATTATCGTTGAAATAGGCCGAGGTGGC
>JBBQCU010000469.1:0-3134 GCA_038319065.1 Methylococcales bacterium | reverse complement strand
TCATCCTTAACCGAGCTGGATTTATACTTGAGTTTAGGCGGCTATATCGGTTTATATACGGTATTTTTGATTATCGAAATGTTTTTGATGCTCAAGTTTATCAAGCTAGGTCCCAGCAGCCTGCATAAAGGCCGCTACCATTTTGAAATTGCGACAGGAGCAGCACTATGATTTTTGATTATGAAACCATGCGCTTGATCTGGTGGGCTTTATTAGGCGCTTTATTGATCGGCTTTGCGATTACCGATGGCTTTGACCTGGGTGTAGCAATCTTGTTACCGTTTTTAGGCAAAAACGATACCGAACGCCGCGTGATTATTAATTCCATAGGCGCAACCTGGGAAGGCAATCAGGTGTGGTTTGTAACCGCGGGCGGTGCGTTGTTTGCTGCCTGGCCCATGGCTTATTCCGTGGCATTTTCAGGGTTTTATTTTGCCTTGTTGCTAACCTTGTTTGCGTTATTTATGAGGCCGATAGGTTTTGATTACCGCAGTAAACTACCCAGCCAAAAATGGCGTAACTACTGGGATATTGCCTTGTTTGCGGGTGGTTTTGTACCCGCTTTAATATTCGGCGTGGCATTCGGCAATTTATTGCAAGGCGTACCCTTCCACTTTGATAACGATATGCGTATTTTTTATACGGGTTCCTTTTGGGCATTATTAAACCCTTTTGCCTTGGCGGCCGGACTGCTTAGCTTATCCATGCTGATTATGCACGGTGCGGTATTTTTGCAACTCAAGACGGTGGGTGAAATTAATCAGCGCTGTAAAAAAGTGGTCACTATTTTTGCAATATTAACGCTGGTCATTTTTACTCTGGCCGGCATCTGGATTGCTAATATAGACGGTTACCATATCAGCACTGAAGTTCTCCCCAACGCGCCTTCTATCCCGCTGGCAAAAATAGTGTATAAAGAATCGGGATTATGGCTGGATAACTATGCGCATTATCCGGTGTTGTGGATTGTTCCCGGTCTGGCTTTTATTGCCGGCGCGATTACCCTGTTGCTATCAAAAATTGAACGTCCGGGGCTGGCATTTATAGCCAGTTCATTAACATTGGCATCCGTTATTTTAACGGCGGGCGTGTCCATGTTTCCTTTCCTGATACCTTCAAGTACGGCTATGAACAGTTCCTTGACCGTGTGGGATGCCAGTTCAAGCCTTGCAACCTTGAAAACTATGTTCTGGGTGACGCTGATTTTTTTACCCATCGTGGTTGCTTACACTACCTGGGTGTTCCGTGTGTTGCGCGGCAAAATAACACTGGAACACATTCGTCAGAACGATCATACAGCTTATTAGGAGATTGCAATGTGGTATTTCACCTGGATACTTGGATTATTACTGGCCTGCTCACTGGGCATTATTAACGTACTTCGGCTTGAAGCACAGGAAACATGGGATAGAGAACACATCCCCTTGGATCCACTGACACAATTAATGACCAAAGATACGATGATGGGCCGGTTAAAGGAAAAAGTCGAGAACTCCAAACTCAACGGCTTTCCTTTTTCCATTCTTTTGATCAGTTTAAAGGATTTTAAAGCCAAAAATAACTTACCCGCTTTTGAAATGGACGCCATATTACGTAGCGTAGCCAATTGTTTTAAGGAAGACATCAGGGCAGGCGTTGATATTGCGGCGAGAATGGATGAACAGGGTTTTTTGATTGCCATGCCGGGTTCTCCCTTGAAAAAAGCCCAGGAAATCGCGGCACAGGTCAAAAATGAAGTTTCCGAACGCGTTAAAGCGCCGAGGGACCTGATTGTTGAAGTGACGACAGGGGTTGCTGAATATTCTGGTTACTCTGCCGATTTTAACACTACAGCGCAAGAAGTGGATGAATTGATCAGAATTGCGAGAGAGAAGAGTGGCTTATAAATCTTAGTCCCTGGATTTTTTGCATCGCATAAATAGCACGGATTGCGGCCTTTGACTCCTCTCCCTTTGGGCTAATCTATGCACACAATTTAGTTGTAAGCAGGAAAACCCTCTCCTAAGGGAGAAGGTTTTCAAAAAGCGCAAATCATGAACACTCGCATTGTCTGCCGTGGTATAGCAATTGTTGGAAGATCCGTTGAACGAACTTCTTTTCAGTGCTGCCAGCCTTTGGGAAATCGTCATCAAGCAAGGTCTTGGGTTTTCCGATTTTCAGCTGGGTGCAAGGGTGTTACGCCGTGGGCTGTGAGTATAACCGACTGGAAAATTATCCATGCACAACAAAACCGTTCTAATTCATAAAATCGGCGACACCCTGGTCGATGGTTTTCACTACCTCGCATTATTTGTGATCGGCGCTACGATAGTCTGGTCTGCTCTTCATGATTATATCGGGATGATGAGATCAGGGCATGCCAATCTGGAAGATATATTGCTGTTGTTTATTTATCTTGAATTAGGCGCCATGGTGGGTACTTATTTTAAAACCCGCCGGTTACCGGTACAGTTTCTGATTTATATCGCCATCACTGCGTTATCGCGCCATTTAGTCATCGATGTACAAAAAGTAGCCGATAGTTTCCATCTTTATTTACTGGTCAGCATAACCGTTGCCATTGTCCTGCTCAGTTTTTCTATATTGATATTATCCTACACGGCCAAACATTACGGTTGCCCGGAAGATAGTGAACTTAAAGATGAAAAGTTGCCGCGTTCTTCATAGATTGAACGGCGGTAAAGGACCAAACCGGGAAGTTATCCGCCGCTGTCTTCAGGGTGACTTGCAGCCGTTTGTTGGCAATGCACTCTACCTTGAATATCAGGACTTACTGAATCGGGAGAATATACAAGCACTTTGTAAGCAGACTTCGGTATCACTTATGGAGTTTCCGGACGGTTTCGCACAAGTCTGCACAGCAATTGATGCACACTATCTGTGGCGGCCTAATTTAAAGGACGAAGCAGATAATCATTTGGTGGAACTGGCAATTGCTGCTCGTGCTTCCTATATCATCACCAATAATGTGTCGGACTTTGCCCATGCCGGGCTTAAGCGCTTGGGTTAGGCTTGGATATTCTCGCTATAGATATCCGCAGAACCACCTTGCGTGGAAGCATATTTAAACTTAATCCCATATTTTGTCTCGATTTCGGTCACGACTCGATGTGAATTTCTCGCATATTCCACAA
>JBBQCU010000468.1:0-3143 GCA_038319065.1 Methylococcales bacterium | reverse complement strand
AAGAAAGAGATTGCTAAGATAAGAAAAGGTGTGACTATCGAGATAATAGGCCGATAGTGAGTATGAAGAAAAAATGGGACCTAACAAAAACATAGTGAGCAGAACCACAACCGCCAATCCGGGAAAAATTCGCAAGAACCGCTTTAACAGAAACTCGCGATTACTCACCGAGTTCTCGTAGCTCATGGTGATCAAAAAGCCGCTAATGACAAAAAACACCGCCACAGCAAGGCTGACAAAACTGGCATGCCCGTGACTAATATATCCTAAGGGCTCGGTAGCATATCCAGTCGGACAGAACATGAAAGAATGGGAAAATACCACTAGCGAGACGGCAAAGAAGCGCAGGAAATCGAAATTGTTGTTACGTCCGCGCATTAAGTGGGAAAGGGGTACGGAATTAAACATGTCTCTTTTCAAGGTTGCCCTGCATTTTGTGTAAACGAAATTTATTCATATTCCGGTATCTGCTATTTAAACCGGATAAAATCGTACAGCGGGTAAATTGTAGTCGTGTGGGCAACGCTATGTATGTTGCCCTCCTTATCTTATTCTGCTGGGCAAAAAAGCCTGCGCACATAACCTTTTTACTACATTCTACCAATCCCGGGCTTAAACAGATTTATGGTTAGCCCACAACTCTGGTAATGATCTGAACAGTTTAACAAGAGCAAAACCAGCAACCACATAAATCAGGGCAGCGCCAACATAAGGCGGGAAGTATTGAGCTATACGTACAAAATAGTCTCCCAACGATAAATCTTCATAACGGCCTGAAAACAAGTAAAAACTGCCGTTTGAAATAGCAAACGCAACCAATGTTGCCAGCATTAGCAAACCGGCGGATTTTGCCAATTCCGCAATTTTCATTGCTTTGAATGTTGCACAGTAGCGGCCGGCAAACCACATCACGGCATAAGTAGGAATCAGGAAAACATACGCAGGTGAAACACACCAACCGCTGGTGCCGTTTTCGATGGCGATGAAGTCAATCAACGCGGCCAGAGCTAACAAGAAGCCAAACAACGCTTTTTTACGGTAAAAACCGGCAAAGAAAAAAACGGCTAATGAAGCATCGGGAAGATGCAATACGTCGCCAAAGTGATGAAAGCGTGTCAGCACCATCAGTGCAATCAGGGGAATGGGTAAATACTCGACTTGCAACCAATGTTTAATATTCATTATTTATCTCCAAAATTAATTATTGTAATGGACTGAAACGAAAAAGTTTCTACCTGCCGAATTATAAGTATCAACTGTTTGATAATTTTTATCCAGCAGGTTATTCAGCTTGGCGCTCAGCATCCAGTTTTTATTGAAATGATAGGCTGACCGTAAATCAACGGTGACATAACCAGCAACCTTGATGGTATTTTGCGTATTATCAAAACGATCGCCCTGCCCTAACACATGACCGCCTACATCAAAAGAACCGAACGTTCTGGATAAATCAAATGCCAGCATTTCCGTAGCTCGACGAGGTAATCTGGCATTAGTCTCCACATTCTTGGGATTCAACAAATTCAGGGTCAGTTTGCCAGTCCAGCCCATCAATTGCGATCCGATTTCAGTTTCAATGCCTTCAATTTGTGCTTTGCCAATATTTTCCGCACTAAAATTAAAAGTTATCGGGTCCAAAGTGGGTGTAATCAAATTGTCTATATTGGTATGATAGGCACGAATTTCCCATTGCCCCCAGTCATGGTTACCAACAATCCCGGTTTCATAAGACTTGGATTCTTCCGGCTTAAGGTGGGGATTGCCATAGTTCGGAAAATAAAGATCATTGAGAGAAGGCGCTTTAAACGCATTACCGAAGTTCGCTAACAGACTGATACCATAGTTCCAATTATACCGCCAGCCAATACTCCCCGTAACATAATTGCCAAATGCTTGATTATTATCAAAGCGTATCGAGGCATTGACAAAATGGTCTTCCCATAATTGGCTATGTAGTTCAGTAAATACACCCACATCATAACGGGAGCTTTGATTGTATATTTCTGTGCTATTCACTTCATCCAGCCGATAATCCGAGCCTAAAATCAGTTGATGTTCGTCGGATAAGGTGAACTGATTCAACCAGCTGGCATTCCATCGGGTACTTTTGAATTTGCTGGAGAAAGCGCCATCCGGAGCAAACTGATCTTGATCGTCTTGACTTTGCCCAAAGCGCAAAGTTGAGCGCCAGTTTTCCATAAGATTCATACTGGCTGTTATTCCGGCGACCTGTTCTATAAAGTTCGTCTTATTTTGAAAGTTTCCGTCATAGTTACTAGTCCCTTGAGTCCTCATGAAGAAGGCTTCTACCTCGCCGGTATTTTCAAAATGGTGTCCTACTCTGGCATTAACTGCCGCATTGCTATAGCCATCATTGTCAGGTTGATTAACTCCAAAAGGACCGGGGGTTGGTTGCTGGGCATTAAATCCGTGTGAACCAAATCCTGAAGAGCTTAAAGTGTACCAGTTGTTTTTCCACTTACCACTTACTGTACCAGACGCACGATAAGTACTATAAGTACCTCCCCCTGAATCCAGCGTTATACTTGGCTTTTCAGTAGCAGCACCTTTACGGGTAAAAATCTGGATAACGCCGCCCATCGCTTCTGAACCGTATAGACTCGATTGAGGTCCTTTAATAATTTCCACACGCTCGATCTGATCGATGGGAATAAATTCAAAAGGTGTCGTGCCTGTTGTAGCAGAACCGACTTTAATGCCGTCAATCAGCACCAGAAGCTGATCCGGATTGGTTCCGCGCATGAACACACTGGCGATTTTGCCATAGCCGCCTTGTTGAGTCATGTCGATTCCGCTCGTGCCTTTTAACAGATCTGGCAAAGTTTGAACCTGAAGGCGTTCAATATCCTTTCGCGTATAGACAGTAGTTGCAGCAGCAAGCTGATTTTTGGCGACTTCTGTTCTTGTTGCCGTAACTACCATATTAGGTAATTCCAATGAATTATCAGATAGATTTTCCTGGGTTTGTGACTGGACATTTATACTTGTAAGTAATAATGATCCAGCTATAAATCTTTGCATGGATGTCCTCTGCGCCGCCCGCGCATAACGATTGAGTAAATACAACGGAGGACAAAACAAGATGAAGGACACGAAGGCGCACGTTCACACCGCGAAACAGC
>JBBQCU010000467.1:0-3145 GCA_038319065.1 Methylococcales bacterium | reverse complement strand
GCGGAAGATGTCCATGTCTCACTGCCTCCATTGATTGGCGGTTTCGTTGGATCAGATGCTCTGGCGTGCCTGGCTTATTTCGATTTCGATAAAGCTCCCGGCCCTATGGCAGCCATTGACCTGGGCACAAATGGCGAAGTTTTGGTCACAGACGGAAAACGCATTCTGACTACATCCACGGCTGCAGGCCCAGCCTTTGAAGGGGTGAACATTTCTTGTGGTTCTCGCGCTCTGGATGGAGCAATCACCCGGGTAAGGTTCGAACAGAATAAATTGAACCTTGAAACCATCGCTGGAAAACCACCCATCGGGCTGACTGGTTCAGGTCTGCTGAGTCTCGTCCACGAGCTTCGCAAAGCAGAACTTATCTCTGAAAGCGGGCGCATCACAAATACACCCAGTGTTTTAACAGATCATTTCAACACCGGAGATACCAGCAGCCGCCAGGTTTACTTAACGACAGAAAAACAACTCAGTCTCACCCAGTGGGATGTTCGCGAGTTACAAAAAGCAAAAGGAGCCATACGGGCTGCTGTTGACATTTTGATGGGAAAACTTGGGCTGAAACCGTCTGACATGCAGCGTTTTATTCTGACCGGCTCTTTTGGCGGTCAAGTTGACATCGACTCGGCACTTGGCCTGGGCATGCTCCCGCCCGTTCGCCGCGAAATAGTAGAGGCGGTCGCCAATGGGGCGGGTCTGGGAGCCGCATTATTCCTCAGTGAAGAAGGTTTTGCAAAAGGCGAAGCGTTGGCCGCGAGATCCGAACAGGTTGACCTCGATCAAGACGTCGACTTTCTGAACCACTATATTGCCGCCATGGCACTAAAACCCTGATCATTGATAGAGGAATTAGTGCGGGGAAAAAGATTTTTTCCCCGCACTAATTTCATAGGCAGAATACTGCTTAATCGCTTGACGCGTAAGAGTCACGGTGGTATGCTTGCGCGCAATATTATGCTTACTACCTTCCTACTAACCGACGCTAATTCGACTAATATTTCATCCCGCACTCGTACAGCTGCGGGACGTTGGAGCGTAGGAAAAGCCTTCCAGTCTTTCAGACGGAAATCAGGCAACGCCTAGCACACCAACGCCCCGACAGATCGGGGCGTTTTTCTTAACAAGCAAAGTTTTAAAATAATAAAATAAAGGAGAGAAATTATGAGTATTTCAAATACCACCCCCGTCTATGCCGTACCAGATCACAATCTCATTCCAGTAAATACATATCTGAAAGATATGCAGCCGATCCCAGCTTCGCGCATGTTTCTGATCAACAAATCACTCAAGGTTTACCAGGAAAAAAATCCTGGCTCGGCTGTGTTTGATGCCTCACAAGGCGACGGCGGCGCATCCTTACCCGGTGTACCACGCGCCATTTTGGAACGCGCAGCCCAGATGCAGATTGAGCACGGCACAGCTTATGACATGCCTTTCGGCACAGAACCTTATCGAAAAACTGTGATTGAGAAGTATTGGAAACTTAACCCGGCGCTGGGGTTTGGACCATCCAATGTACTTGGCACGTCCGGCGGACGAGACGCGCTGGTTAAGGCCTATCAGGCGATGTTGAACCTGGGACATGGGCGGGAAGGCGATGTTATTGCAGTTTCACGAGTTCCATGGATATCCTACAACTGGGGTCCTTATGGCATCGGTGCCAATGTAATGTGGTCGCCCGGTGATCCGGCAAATGGCTGGGCATACTCAGAAGATGGCATTCGTGCCAGCGTCGAGTTTGCTGCCAGGTCAGGGCGCAAGGTGGCTGGTTTGATCATTACCAACCCGGATAACCCCACCGGGTTAACAACCTCGGTAGATCGCCAGGTGACTCTCGCCAAAGCCGCACTCGAAGCTGGTATCCCATTTGTGTTATTCGATTGGATGTATCATTATGTCACCGACGAACAGCCCATGGACCTGAATGCCTTCCTGCAGTTCTTCGCCCCTCAAGAACGCAAACAACTTATGTTTCTGGATGGCATCACGAAATCCCTCGGTGGATCAAATATCCGTAATTGCCATTTGCTGGCTAGTGAGGATGTGGTCAAATTCAGTGTGGCGCGTGCCTCGCATACCGTCATGCCTACTTTCTACTCCCTGGCAGTTGCCATGGCAGCCTATGAAATGGGTGACGCTTAAGCTTCTCGAACTATTGTGGAACCGACCAACGCCAGCCGTAAAGCACTTAAACCATTGCTCGAACAAAATGGTTTTCAACACATTATTGGCAAAGGCTATTATGCTTTTATTAATGTTGGGGAATACATTCAGGCAAAAGGTTGGGCAGATAGCGAACCACTCGGCCAGTACCTGGCTGAAAACTATGGTGTTGCAATCGTACCGGGTGCCTTCTTCTCTCCCTTCGGGAACGATTGGATCCGCTTCTCATATGCTACGCCTATCGAGCGTACAACCGGTGCATTCAAACGTCTTGTCGATGGATTAAATTCCCTAAAGAATATGTAATTGAAATCCTTGCATGTGAAATCCTGGTAATTGCACGAGAAAGAGAGTTATGATGTCATTTGACCCCAAACAATTCGCCGAAAAGTACAAACTCGCACTTGAATCATGTATTAAAGATAAACCAGAAGGCGGCCTAAACGGCTTTGAACTTGAATGGAATTTACTGGACGAACAGTTTCGGCCTTTGCTCACCGTCGGGTCTGGCCCTGTCCGCCAATCATTCGTAGATTATCTGAGATCCGAATGTCTGCCAGGCTGGCTTGCAAATTTTTCACAGCTCGAAGTTTTTCACTGGATGATTGAATTCGTCACCCGACCTTACTATTCGCCACGGGGGGCTATTTACGAAGCCCGCCTTATGGAGGCTGTGCTCGCCAATGCCCTTTCACGAGCAGGGGCTCAATTTGGAGAACGCCTATTTTATTGGCATGGAAATTTGTTATTTTTTACCGAAATAAATCATGAATCCATCCCGGGAAATTGGGGAATTGCGAAACGACGCTATTTGGAACGCTGCGTTGATCTTTATGGCACAACGCTTGCCACAGCAGGAATCCATGTCAACCTGTCTCTACCAGATTCGCTTTTTACCTGGGACTTCATGCATTTGCCTGCTTCAGATCGCGGCAATCGCCACCTCGACCAATACAAATCCGAGTTTTACATTACAGCC
>JBBQCU010000466.1:0-3166 GCA_038319065.1 Methylococcales bacterium | reverse complement strand
GGTTAAATCGTTCCAGGTGTCCCACCTGTAAAATCAGGTTCTTCGCTTTTGCGATGGCTATCAGCTCATCCGCTTCTGCAACCGTCACCGTAATCGGTTTTTCAACCAGAACATGAGTACCGGCATTAAGAAAATCCCTAGAGACAAGGTGATGCAGTGTGGTAGGGACAACAATGCTGACTGCATCGACTTCGCCCAGCAAGGATTGATAATCCGTTAATGCTTTCGCACCATGCTTTTCAGCAACGGCAATTGCAGCCGCCTCGTCAATATCAACAACAGCAACAAATTCACAATCTGATAATGAGGCATATTTTTCAGCGTGGAATTTGCCTAAATAACCCGTCCCGATAACAGCGCATTTTAATTTTTTCATTAGATTAATTTACATTGAGTTCAACTTAACCCGAAGAGGGTCTGATAAAAACAAAATCATCAGCGTGTTATCTTTTCGGCGATAGGATAATTCCCGATATTGTAATCTATCAGGCTGTATTCATAAACTTTTGTCGAATTTACAAGTTTTTTACCTGAATATTGATAATTACCACAATTCTAACCTTGAAATATCTGCCGAGAATAGCAAAACTGCCTGCCAATAAACTCTTGCCTGCATGACTTATGAAGAAAGATATCGAACGTCCGGAAATCCCTGGATACCTGTCAAGTAAAGTACCTGTCACTTTACCCTCGACGCCCTTGGTGATACTATAAACAACAAGTTAGGATTATAATGATTGTTAAAAAAATAAAAATGGTATTTAAGGCATGGATTGACTCCAGTAAAATTTCACACATTATCAATTTCACCCTTGGGATAGCGACCATTACCATTACGATGTTATTTTCCGGTTGCACGCTGGGGCCTGACTTTACCCGCCCCCCAAGCCCGGACACAAAAAGCTATACGACCGGTAAACCATCAAATCGCATTACCACAACATCATCAAACTCAGGTGCTGCCCAGTCTTTAGCCCTGGGAAAAGATATTCAGGGACAATGGTGGACCTTATTCCGCTCCCCGGCATTGACTAAATTGATCGAACAGGCCTTGAAGCACAGTCCAGACTTGCAGGCAGCTTTATCAGCATTGACCGAAGCTCAGGAAAATGCTTATGCAAAGCAAGGTTCTTTATTCCCTGCACTGGACGCAACAGCCAAAGCCACACGTCAAAAAATTTCGGGAGCCCAATTTGGCAACCCCAGTTTTCCTGGCACCACTTACACGCTCTCCAGTGCTTCGGTTTCGGTCGCTTATACCCTGGACGTGTTCGGCGCTATACGGCGACAGATAGAGGAATTCGAGGCTCAAGCAGAGTATCAACAGTTCCAGCTTGAGGGTGCTTTCCTGACGCTGGCGTCAAACGTCGTCACCACCGCAATACAGGAAGCTTCTTTAAGAGCCCGGATTAATGCAACTGAGGAAATCATCAAATCTCAAGCCCGGCAACTTGATCTGGTCAAGCAACAGTTCGAATTGGGCGCCGCATCGAAAGTCGATATTTTGGGACTGCAATCCACACTGGAGCAGACAAGAACGACTTTACCGCCTTTACAACAACAATTGGCTGAGACACGTCATCGTCTGACAGTTTTAGCGGGTGAATTGCCCAGCACTGAACTGGCCGCTCATTTTAAACTCTCCGACCTGCATCTGCCCGAGGAATTGCCTCTCAGCTTGCCATCCAAACTGGTACAACAACGCCCCGATGTTCGTGCGCAAGAGGCCCTATTACATGCCGCCAGCGCGCAAATCGGTGTCGCTACCGCCAGATTATTTCCTGATTTTACCATCAATGCCAGTGTCGGCAGCATTGCCACCCGGCTAGGCGATTTGTTTGTTCCCGGCAGTGCCATCTGGAGCTTTGGCGGCAACCTGTTGCAACCCGTGTTTCATGGCGGCGAACTCCAGCACAAAAAACGTGCTGCAGTGGCAGCTTACGAACAGGCGGCCGCTCAATACCGGAGCACTGTTTTACAGGCATTCCAAAACGTTGCCGATACCTTGAGCGCACTGGAGTTTGACGCCGCCGAATTGAAGACACAGGATGCTGCCGTACAAGCAGCTCTTGAAAGCCTGGAACTGACTCAACTGCAGTACCAAATCGGTGCTGTCAGTTATCTGTCTCTACTTAATTCGGAACGCGATTTCCAACAGACTCGAATTGGCCAAATAACCGCACAAGGCAGACGTTATTCCGACACCGTCGCGTTGTTTCAGGCGCTGGGCGGCGGATGGTGGAACCGTCCGGTTTTATCCGCCACCTTATTCGCGGAACGAAAGAAGAAAGAAAACAGTGATATTGATAAATGCAAGATTTTTGGCGTAATACCCCTGCTTTTTTGCCATGAGCCTTGAACTTTATTTATTAAACCGATTTAAACGTGACGACAATTATGTTTGAGCAAACTTCTGGCAGGAAATAACAATGATTAAACGCATGATCATTATGCTCATTGTGGTCGGCATAATACTCGGCGGCATTTTCTGGTTCATTAACTTCAAGGGTCGTATGGGCAAGGAGTTTATGCTGTCTCAGGGTGAGCCGCTGCAAACCGTTTCCACCACAACTGCTGAGTTCCAGGAGTGGTTACCTAAGCTCGAAGCGGTCGGGAGCCTGCAAGCTGTTCAGGGTACTAGTTTGAGTGCCGAGGTATCGGGCATTGTGGCGGAAATCAACTTCAAACAGGGCGATAATGTGAAACTCGGCACACCTTTGTTGCGACTACGTGCCGCCGACGATATTGCCAAACTGGAATCGCTAAACGCAACATTACAACTGGCTCGTATCACCTACAAGCGCGACCAGGGGCAGTACCGCGCAAAAGCCATCAGCAAACAGACACTTGACATAGATAAGGCAAACCTTGATTCGGCCGCCGCCAATGTGACCCAACAACAGGCGCTGGTAGATAAAAAGCTTATTCGCGCTCCCTTCACGGGCCGGCTGGGCGTTCGTCTCGTGGATGTTGGCCAATATCTTGATGCAGGGACAGCAATAGGCACTCTACAGGCACTGGACACTGTCTTTGCGGATTTTTTTCTACCGCAGCAAGCATTAGCTGCACTCAAAATCGGCCAAAAGGTGACACTCAAAACTGACGCCTATCCAGCGAAGAGCTTCACTGGCAATATCACGGTGATCAACCCCAAGATAGACATCAA
>JBBQCU010000465.1:0-3177 GCA_038319065.1 Methylococcales bacterium | reverse complement strand
ACTAATGCCGATAAAGGCCTCAGAATTGGCAATGAAAGCATCCAGATTTCCAAAATATTTGACTGGTTCGGGAAAGATTTTAAGCCTGCAGGCGGTGTTGAGGCATTCGTTCGCCGTTACCGGTCCGATTTACCGGAGTTGCCGCTCAAGGAGGACATTAACTACGATTGGAACGTGAACGGCATCACTGCAAAATTAATAAAGCGTGTGTGACCCGATCGGAATTCACTTAATGTCACGCACTCGGATCATCGTACTGACTTTGCTGGCCATGGTTATCGACAAATGGTGTGCATCGAGATGGAATTACCTTTAAGCGCATACCTACGCAAAGACCATGCCCATCCAAATACTTTTTAGTTTTAAACCCTTCCAATAATTATTAAGGAGCCAAACAATGTCTATCCCTACCGAACAGATTGGCAGCATTCCTAGGCCCAAGGAATTGCTTGACGGAATAGCCGCTTTTGCAGCGGGCACTATAAATCAGGAGGCGCTTGATGCCTTAACTACCCAGGCAGTCCGTGACTCGATACAATTGCTTGAAGCGACCGGCTCCCCGGTGATTACCGACGGCGAACAAAGCAAACCCAGTTTCGCCACCTATCCGGTTCACGGTCTGCCTAATCTTGCGCCGGACGGTATTAAAATTCATTTCTCCGACGGCCATGTTCGGCAACTGCCAAGACTGACTTTCGGCCCCTTTCGCTATCAAACTTATGCACAGCAGTATCTGAAAGAAGCGCAAAAATATGCCCATGTACCGGTAAAACAAGCCGTCATTGCCGCTTCCGCACTAAGCCTGATCTATCCCCAAGACGGTATCGTCGACTATCCGAAAGAGGATTTTTTGCATGACCTGGTTAATGAAGCCGAAACCGACATCCGTCGCTGTCTGGATCAGGGTGCCCATTGTGTGCAAATCGATTTTACCGAAGGGCGGCTTTCGGTAAAACTGGATCCTACCCGGAGCTTGCTAAAGGAATTTATCAAACTCAACAACCGGGTATTGGAACGGTTTACAGCTGAGGAACGAAAAAAAATAGGCGTGCATACGTGTCCGGGTGCTGATAAAGACTCAACTCACAGTGCAGACGTGGATTACTCGGAACTGTTACCTGATCTTTTTGAGCTTAAAGCAGGCAATTTTTATATTGCATTAAGCAGTGAAAAAGATCGCCGCCGAGTGTTGGCGATCATAATGGAACACTACACACCGGAACAACGCATCTTCATCGGCGTGATCGATCCCATTAATCCACACATCGAGACGCCGGATGAAGTCAAACGACAGATTCTGGAAGCGGCGGAATTTATACCCGCAGAACGTTTGGGCACGACTGATGATTGCGGCTTTTCGCCCTTTGGTGACGACACCAGCCGCTCACGGCAAATTGCTGTAGAAAAAATTACCAGCCGGGTCCGGGGCACTGCGCTTGCGGCTAAAGCATTAGGACTTTGAGTGTCCTTCGCTCAACCGCGCATTTTCGGGAAATGTCAGGCTCTATTGTTGCAAGACTTTCCCCGCAACACAAAAAGCAAATTATTCACGATGGATTTCAAGACTGAAATATCGGGCTGGGTTTTATTAAACACACGCAGCCCGTATATACCCATAACCAGAAACCGGGCCAGTTCTTCAGGGCTTTGGTTACTATCAAATCTGCCGGAGGCTATGTGTTCTTTTAGAACATCCCTAAATTCATTTTCTACCTCTCCAAACATCGCTTGTAACCGGGAATTGATTTCCTGATCATCAACCGGAATTTCCAGGAGGGTATTGACCAAAAAGCAGCCTTTGCGATGTTCATCAGTCACCGAGTCGGTGACCAGCCGGTTAAAAAAGGTTTCGATACGGACGATGGGAGGCTGGTTGGTATGCAGCAGAGTGAAGATCATGCATTTCATGTCTTCAAAATAGCCATCAATGGCCGCAAAAAAAAGCCCGCGTTTATCGCCGAACGCGGAATAAATACTGCCCGGCTGTAGTCCTGTCGCTTCGACCAGATTCTTGATAGATGTACCACTGTAACCTTTTTGCCAAAAAACTCCGATGGCTTTCCGGAGCACCTCTTCACGATTAAATTCTATGGGTCTGGCCACGTCACGCATTCCTGAAAAATTCTAAAACTAATTATTGAACATTCGTTCAATAAAAGCTATGATTTAATTGTTTTTGAATGAAGGTTCAATAACTATTAATTTCCTCCATTACTCAAGGAACACACCATGCCACATTGTTATCAATCCATCGTCGTTAATGCTCCCATCGATAAAGTCTGGGACACCATCAAAAATTTTCATGATATGTCATGGGCCGCCAGTGTCATTGAAAAATGCGAGGCTATTGGCAAGAAATCAGGCACCGAGGCCGGTGCCAAAAGAATTTTGAACGATGCCTTTCATGAAACGCTTTTAGAGTGTAACGACCAGGAGCACCGGGTCAGATATTCAATTGATGATGGCCCCTCTCCGGTTTCATCCGCTGAAGTCAGCCATTACATTGGCGACCTGCATCTGATTCCTGTGACCATGAATAATTCAACGTTTGTCGAATGGGGTTCAACTTGGGAATCTGTCAGTGAAGACGCGGCAGAATTTTGCCATCAAATCTATGTGGCTTTATTGAGAGAATTGGCTCAACAATTGGGATCAAAGTAATGCCATGGGGTGTGCAGTGTACACCCCTTCTGTTATTCACCTTCATCAAGGAACGCTCATGAACCATCAAAATAAATCATTACCCGTTGCCTTATTTGGTTTAAGAATCAGCGTATTTTTAGTGATGTTCATGTGGACCATCGATAAATTCATCAATCCTGCGCATGCCGGCAAGATCTATGAAAAATTCTATTTTATAGCCGGACTGGAAAGTTCGGTACTGCTTATTTTGGGCGCCCTTGAGCTGATTGTATTGTTTGCCTTTCTGGGCGGTTTATATAAAAAATTCAGCTACGGTGTTGTGCTGGTCATCCATGCCATATCCACACTGTCCTCTTTCAAACAATATCTGTCACCTTTTGAGGGGCCGCATCTTTTGTTCTTTGCCGCCTGGCCGATGTTGGCGGCTTGCGTTGCCTTGTTTCTGCTGAGAGACGAAGATGTCCTGCTAATTTTTCACCAATCACTTGCCAGAGCCGAAGACGAATGACATCGCTGCGTTTAAGCGGCATTAGC
>JBBQCU010000464.1:0-3182 GCA_038319065.1 Methylococcales bacterium | reverse complement strand
CAGGGACTGTAATTAGCGCCAAACGCTCACGCAAACCCGCAAAAAGCACCATCACTAGCGTAAAGCCCAGTGCTGAACCAAAACCAAAAATCATACTTTGCATAAAACCGTATTGTTCCTGCACGTTCAATAAAGCCACGCCCAGGACTGCGCAATTGGTTGTAATCAAGGGCAGGAAAATACCCAGTATTTGATACAGGACCGGACTGGTTTTATGTACCACCATTTCGGTAAATTGCACCACAGCCGCAATCACCAGAATAAAGGCGAGAATGCGCAGAAACTGAATATTGAGTGGGGCAAGAATAAAATGCTCCAGTATCCAGCTGGTCATTGCCGCCAGGGTCAGCACGAAGGTTGTTGCCAAACCCATGCTGAGTGCGGAATCGAGTTTTTTTGACACGCCCATAAACGGACATAGTCCCAAAAACTTCACCAGAACGACGTTATTGACCAGAGCCGTGCCTAATAAAAGTAAAAGATATTCACTCACTGTTTTTTCCACGCTAATTGGGGGGTGTAAGCATTTGTAATTTGTTGAAGCATCAATTATGCCAATTTGATAATTACACAGTTACAACAAGTTTATCAGGCGAGTGGCGTGTAAAAACAGACCGAATAAGTGCATGAACACTGTTGCAAGTAATACATGCCTGCACCGGTTAAAATGAATGTGTCGTAAACCTTACAAAACAGAGTTGCGATGAATTCCGCTTCATGATTTTGCTTGACAGGGGGAAGTTGCGAGCAGGAATAATGAATTATGTCCAAGTCGGCTTTGTCAATATGGGCACAAATATTGCTATTAATAATTTTAAAATCCATCTCTATCCCGGACATAATTCTATGAAAAAAACGTCATTGCAATATTTACGGATGCATACCAATATGGAAAGTGTCATTGACGAGCTTGTACCCAATTTTCTCGGAGGCGACACTATAAATGGTAACGATGACCGCATGCCTTACAGCTTATTTATTGAGGCGGTTGAACAGGCGCCGGTGGCCATTTCGATTACTGATAAGAAAGCCAACATACTTTACGTTAATGAAGCGTTTTCCAAAGTCACCGGTTACCAATCAACCGATATTTTAGGCGAAAACGAATCGAAATTGTCCGATCATTCGACACCGAGGCATGTTTACCATGATTTGTGGCATACCATCAGCAGCAAGAAATCCTGGCGCGGGACGTTGTGTAACCGGCATAAATTCGGTCATCGCTATCTAGCTGATTTAACGATAGCGCCCATGTTAAATGACCGGGGGATGATTACACATTTCATAGGCATGCATCGGGATATAACCCAGTCCTACGAATCTGAAAAAAAGGTCATTAATCAAAAATTATTGATTGAATCTGTCATTAATTCATCACCCATCGCCATGGTGGTTATCGATAATCAGGATCGGGTGATTTTAGATAATCACATGTATAAAGCATTGGTCAGTGATCTTGATAAAGGCGAACCTGCTACCTATTTTTTACAGTTGCTGCGTAATGAGATGGGAGATTTATGGCAGCATACACAAAGTAATGAACAGGGCTTTAGTCAGCGTGAATTTAGAATTGAAGGCAAAGGAAACCGCGGTGCCCGCTGGTTTTCCTGTGCTGGAAACTGGTTTATGGAGAATGAAGTTAATGCCGATGCGTTTTTTGAAAATGCTTCAAAACAGTACCTGATACTGACAATCACAGATATCACCAAACAACGCCGGCAGATGGAAGAGTTACATATCCAGACATTAAAAACCATCATGTCCGAGGATGAACGGGTGCGCAGCATAAGAGAAACATTGCTGGGTGCGATGCACCAAATTCAAATGCCCATGAACCAAATCAGGGCAGCCGAGCAGATTTTAAGACACAAGAAGGATGATCAAAATGCCGGCCTGTTACTGATATTGCAACAGATTCAGCAATCCGGCGAAGAAGCCATTGCGACTATGCAAAAATGTATCCCCGAGATTCAACAAACCGCTGTTATTCCGGTTAATCTAAATCAAATTTTGCATGAATTGCTTTTACTCAGTGATCAACGGATCTTTAGTAAAGGTATAGACGTACATTGGCAGCCACTTTCCGGGCTACCCAATATGCTAGGCTCTGAAAATCGCCTGCGTATATTATTTAAGCAATTGATAGATAATGCAATTGATGCTGTAAGCGCATCAGAAGGCGGAGAACAGCGGCTCAAGATTACCACCGATGCTGATGCTGATTTAATTTATGTCTGCATTGAAGACAGCGGGCCGGGTATTCCCGTTGAAAAACGCACAAAAGTATTTGAACCGTTTTATACCACTCGTCCAATGGGAAGTGATCAGGCGGGCATGGGGCTGGTTATGGCAAAGGAAATTGTTAACCAGCATCAGGGATTTATTGATATAGATCCGGGTTATGATCAGGGATGCCGGTTCAAAATAAGCTTTCCTCAGCACCGGCAGGAGATTAGGAGGCTAACTTAATGTCTGAACGTACACAACTAATCGAAGCAGAATTGGATACCTTGTACCTAATCAGTCAGGTCTTAAACAGTACCCATGATTTGCATGCAAAATTGCAAGCTGTCCTGGAGATACTCCATAAAAGATCAGGCATGCGTTCAGGGATGATAACAATAAGGGAAATAGAAAATGACAGCATGGTTGTCAGTGCTGTTCACTCAAATGGGGCTGGTAAACTTGATCAACCAGTCAGATACAACCCCGGTGAAGGATTAATGGGAGCCATACTGGATGAGGGCGCTACCATTGTCGTTGACAAGGTGTCTGAAGAGCCGCGTTTCTTGGGCCGTTTAGGGTTATACGACCCCGAGTTACCTTTTATTGGCTCACCCATCTACATAGAAGAAGGTGACACCATTGGTGTACTGGCAGCCCAGCCTGATAACAGTCTTTTCCTGGGAGAGCGAGCCCGGTTTATGGAGATGATTGCCAACTTGATCGCGCAAAGCGTCAAAATGCTCCGGGTCATGGAACGCAAACAGCGAAATCTGCAAAGTGAACGGGATCAACTCAAACATGCGTTAATCAAGAATTACAGCTTTGAAAACATCATCGGACATTCGCCACCCATGTTAAAAGTGTTTGATTTAATCCGGCAGGTGGCAAAATGGAATACGACAGTATTGATTCGAGGCGAATCAGGTACCGGTAAGGAGGTCGTTGCTAATGCCATT
>JBBQCU010000463.1:0-3194 GCA_038319065.1 Methylococcales bacterium | reverse complement strand
TAAATCACCGGCTGTGATTCTTTTTTTGCCGGTCACGCATTCGTAAATCAGCGATTTTTTGTAGGTTTGCAGGGTGTTAATTTGTTGGTTTAGGTTTGTTCTTAAATAGTCTATGCATTGGGTTTCTTGGTCTAAATGCTCAACTATGCGTTGTTGTTCACTAATATCAGGTAAATAAATAACCGTATATTTTAAAAAATTGGTCGATACCCGTTTTTGTCCGGCTGCCCCTGTCATATTCACAGTGGCGTAATCTCTAAAAGCATTGTTGCAAGTGTAATAATACAAGAACTTGCCATTCAGATTATGGTTGCTTCGTAGCACATGAAATTCGGTACTACCGAAAGCATATCTTGTGGGTAAGTCTGCAACATAAGCTCCCTTACCATTTTCCATACAGGGCGTTATCTTGGCAAAAATAACATCACCTTTTTCAAAAAAAGTGAGTCCGTTGGAAATGTTTTTATATTGTTCCACAGTAGAGGTATCAATATTTCCTTTTTCTGATACACATTCCATTGGTATAACGACGCAGTTTTCTTTCGGGGCTGGTTTTGATTCTGAATAGGTGGGGGATATTTTGGCAACGTCCTTGATTCGATAAAGTTTCCACCCCTGAGGAATCATACCCAGCCATTCCACGCCCGAATCAACCAACGGCACGGAATCATCCAAGCCTTTAGTCACGGCGTGATAAATGATCGACTGGCGCAAGGCATCGAGGGTTTTTATTTGTTGCTGTTTGATGGCAATAATCGTATCCAGCTTGCCGCAACGCTGATCTAAATACTCGGCAATGACATGTTGTTCGTATATAGGCGGGAAAAGAACTTTTGTAGATAAATAGTGTGTTACGTTTAAATTTTGAATTCCAGTTGTCTGCTGTATATGAGGATAATTCAAATTCTGAAAATACAAACTAGATAGTAGATAGTTTATGTATTCAATATCAACCGTTGTTTGAAAATCAATTTTTGCCATGAAATTAGAACAAATGGCATTAGACAAAAAGTTTTTAGGTAAAGCGGCTCTTCCAACTAATTGCTTTTCACCACCACCTGATTTTTCAAGCAAAATAGAATGTTTATTGATAAGACGATTTATTAAAGACGAATGCTTTATTTTTCTAATAGTTAAATTAACAGACTTAAAATATATACCCTCTATATCAGCAACTCTCAATACTATTATGTTTTCACCAATTGATTCACTATCCGGCTCATCTCCCCAATCTCCACCAACTACTAACGTTGTTTTATCTTTGATTCTATCAATATGCCATCCCCGCGGAATCTCCCCAATCCATTCCACACCGCTATCTTGCATCGTCTCGTTATCCATCAAAGCTTAATCCTCCAAACTTTTCAACAAACTCATCGCTTCCTGCTCCAATACCCAAAAGTCCTGCAATAAATCGGCGGTCGGTTTGGGCGCTTGATAGTGATAAAAGTATTTATTAGGCAAAATCTCGTAACCCAGTTGCGGATTATCTTGCCAGCGAATAATCGGCTTGGCGATTTCGCGTTCTAAAAAGGCGGGTATGTCTTCGCCGCGCGGAATGTATTCGTTATCCTGCACATAATGCCGGTGGCGATATTCAAGGCCAAACAGCACTAAGCCGTTGATATAGGCTTTTTCGGCGGCGGCTTGGTCTTTGCTGTTGAGTCCCGCTAAGGCTAAGGCAAGTTCGGCTTTAAACTGGACTTTTATAGCTTTGTGGTAAACCGTCGCAAAAATGTCTTTGGCCTTTAAGGTGAATTCCAGCGGCTTGTCCTGTTGTCCATCACTCACAGTCAGATAAAACATTAAGTCGCTATCGTAGAAAGCTTGTTCTTTTTTAATGACGGCAGGCGTTAAGGCTTTTTCATAAGGTTCGCGGATATAAGCGGGCTGGTCGTTGATGTCGGTTTGCCAAAATACTACGCTGACTTTGTGATAGGCAAAATCGCCGGGTTTGAATAGCTTGATCTTGGCATGATCAACTTTGTGCCAATGGTTTTGATAGGCGTCTATTACCCAATGACGATGCTCGTCAGTCATGCGGTTGCGCTTATTGCCGAAGGATTTCGGCTCTTTTTCGTATTGTTCCCGCGCGTCAATGATTTTGACTTGGTCTTTATGGCTGTCCGGTTTATTGTTGGTCAACAGCCAGATATAGGTATAAATGCCGGTGTTATAAAAAAGCTGGTCGGGCAGCATGACAATGGCATCCAACCAGTGGTTTTCTATAATCCAGCGTCTTATCTCGCTTTCGCCGGAACCGCAATCACCGTTGCTTAACGGTGAACCGTTAAACACAATAGCAATTTTACTGCCGCCTTGTTCAACCGGTTTCATCTTGGCTAACATGGTTTGCAGAAACAAGAACGCTCCGTCATTACTGCGTGGCATTCCGGCTTTATAGCGGCTTGTGTTGAATTTTTCGGCTTGTTCTTTGTAGTCGCTCCAGGTTACGCCAAACGGTGGATTACTGAGCATGTAATCAAACCTATCTTCGTCTTTATTTAGTTGATCGCCTTTGTCGTCCCGATTTTCATTGTAAGGGATTAAGGAATTCCCCAGGTAGATAAAGCTCTGATCCTCTTTTAACAGCATTTCCGCCTGGCAAATGGCAAAGTTATGCGGTTGCAGCTCTTGACCGTAAAGCGTGATGAGCTTTTCAGCGGCGATTCTCTTTTGAGAATCATCGATTTGGTCGAGTAATTGGGTTTTAGCTACCGACAACATGCCGCCGGTTCCACAAGCGGGATCATAAATAGCAAGGCTTTCTAAATCCCGGCTAAATTGAATGTCGAGCAATTCGACCATTAAACGAATCACTTCGCGCGGGGTGAAATGCTCTCCGGCCTCCTCGCCGCTTTGCTCCGAAAACCGCCGTAACAATTCTTCATAAACATAACCCATTTCAAGATTAGAAAGCCGATCCAGGCTTAAATCTTGGCCGGCGTATTGCTCGACAATATTGGCAAGTCGCCCGCTTTTTTTCAGCTTGCCCAAGGTTTCCCTAAAATTAAAGTGATCGATAATACTTTCAATATTAGGTGAAAAGGCTTTTAAATAGACGCGGAAATTGTCCTCTAACAGTTGCGGCGCTTCATCATGCAGGCGTTTTAATGTCCAGTCACTGCTATTCCAAAAACGAAAGCTGCTTTTTTCCCTTTTCTTCAAACGTTCTTTAATTTGCTCAGGGCTAT
>JBBQCU010000462.1:0-3208 GCA_038319065.1 Methylococcales bacterium | reverse complement strand
TTGCCTTGCAGTTACTGCCGGCGCTAAAAAACGCCCCGCTTATTCATCACTGGGCAGGCCTAAGGCCGGGCACTGAACACGGCATACCGTATATCGATAGACATCCTGAAATCTGCAATTTAAGCATTAATGCCGGTCATTTTAGAAATGGCCTCGTGATGGGGCCAGCATCCGCACAATTGATGGCCGATCTAGTTTTAGGCCGTCCTACTGCTGTAGCGCCGGAGCCTTATCAAATATCCCGACCACACTAATATATAATGGGTAGCCGGCCTCGCCCCACTGCATGGACTTAATAAATTTTGACAATTTTTGTCAAGTGCCTGATCATTCATGGAGGATGCTTAAAGATATGAATTTATTAACAGGAGGCTTTTATATTGTGATACTAATCTTGAAAAACTACTTGACAAAATTTTGCCACCAAAAAAGTCAATGGATCGCCACATCTTGAATACAGAAGCTGAGGTTGAGCTTATTAAACCAGACGGGGCATCGCATGAGATTAAGCATGATGAAGTTGGTTATTATACCGACCTTAAAATTAAAAGCATTACTCAGCGCTGCCGCTGGATTCCTCCAGGTAATTTTTGCATGGGATCACCATCATCTGAAAAAGAGCGCCAGGATAACGAAATCCAACATCAAGTTACTCTTTCTCAAGGGTTTTGGCTAGCCGATACAGTTTGTACCCAAGCTTTCTGGAAGGCTGTGATGGGCGATAATCCCGCCTTTTTCACGGATAATGAAAATAATCCGGTAGAACAAGTAAGTTGGGATGATGTGCACAATTTCCTGAAACGACTTAATAACCTGATTCCAGGATTGGGTGCTCAGCTTCCGACAGAAGCGCAATGGGAATACGCTTGCCGTGCAGGAACAGCTACACCTTTTTCGTTCGGTGAAAACATTACACCCGAGCAGGTCAACTACGATGGGAATGTACCTTATGCAGATGGAAAAAAAAGTGGGTGCCGGGAAAAAACGGTAACCGTCAAATCTCTTCCAGCTAATCCTTGGGGACTCTATGAAATGCACGGTAATGTTTGGGAATGGTGTGCTGATTGGTACGACGAATTTTCTGTAATCCCGATTATCGATCCTCAAGGTTCTGATACAGGTTCTTCGCGGGTACTGCGCGGTGGCTCATGGAGTAACCATGGATGGCGAACGCGTTCCGCTAACCGTGGCTGGTACGCACCAGTCAATCGTGACAATTACATCGGGTTTCGGTTTGTTGTTGGTCAAGCTTAATTTTGCCCGTTCAGCAAACAGAAGCAAACTTGGGAACCTGCACGAAATTAGAAAACCCAGTTAAAAGAGACAGTTCATGAAAATCAATATGCCGGTTACCAATGTTGAATGCCCGATAAAAGAAAACATCTCCATTGTTTCCAAGACTGACCTTAAAGGGGTTATTACTTACGCTAACGAGGACTTCATCCGAATAAGCGGCTTTTCCAGGGAAGAACTGATCGGTAAATCGCACAACATAGTGCGTCATCCTGATGTGCCGGCAGAATTCTTTGATGATTTGTGGAAATCATTGAAAGCGGGGCGCCCGTGGACCGGTGTGGTCAAGAATCGCTGCAAAAACGGCGATTATTATTGGCTGTTAAACAATGTCGCCCCTTTCTACGAAAACGATCAACTGGTCGGCTACATGTCTGTCCGCCTCAAAGCTAGCCCTGAGCAAATCGAAGCGGCGGACAATGCTTACCAGCTTTTCCGCGACGGCAAAGCGGGCAACCTGAAAATCCAGGACGGCAACGTCATCAAGTCGTCCCTGTTGGGAAAGCTCAATCTCTTCAAGAACTTTACCGTCAAATCCCGCCTGACATTCCTCATCGGCCTGCTGTCCCTACTGATGATGGTTATTGGCGGCATGGGCTTGCGAGACATGAGCAAGACTAACGAAGACTTGCGTTCGGTGTATAAGGATCGCACGGTTACCATGGGATTGATGTTTAATATCAGTGAACTACAGCGGGAAAATCTGATGCTTATCGCCTCGGCCTTAGTCAATCCAAATCCAGAGGTAATCCAGCAAAACGCAATTGAATTGGACCAAAACATCCTGGAAATCACCAAACCCTGGAATGCATACCTGGCCACTAATTTGACGCCCGGGGAAAAAATCCTGGCGGACGATTTTACCGAAAACAGTACCCGCTTCGTGCAAAAAGGCCTAAAACCGGCTATGGAAGCACTGCGCACCAATAACATCGCTCTGGCCGACAAGATCAGAAAAGAAGACATTAGCCCCCTTTACAAACGAGCTAACGAATCTATCCGAGAGTTAATGCAATTGCAGATGGATGTCGCCAAAGAGGCATATGAAGCGGCACAATCTCGTTATGAAAATACCCGTAACGTCGCCATCGGATTGATTTTGATGGGTCTTGCGCTGGCTCTGTGGCAGGGCTTCACCCTGATTCGTGCTATTGTGCGCCCTCTAGATAACGCCATTAGACACTTCGGTAAAATCGCCCAGGGTCACTACAACAATACCATAGATATCGAATCTCATGACGAACTCGGTAAAGTGATGGCCGCTCTCAAGGCCATGCAAATCAAGAATGGTTTTGATTGCGCGGAAATGAAACGCATCGCCGATGAACACCGGCGCATCAAGGTCGCTCTCGATAACGTCAGCACTGGCGTGATGATCGCCGACAATGCCCGCAACATCATTTACGCCAACAAATCGGTGATCGAAATACTCGGCAAAGCCGAGGAGGATATTCGCAAGCAACTACCTGATTTCTCAGTCGCTAAGCTGGTCGGCACTAATATTGACCGTTTTCATAAGAACCCTTCGCACCAGGCACAGATGCTCTCCTCCTTGAACGGCGCACACTCGGCTTCTATTGATGTGGGTGGTCGCCCTATAGTGTTGACTGTCAGTCCCGTTATTAACGACGAAGACCAACATCTGGGAACTGTAGCCGAATTGAAGGATCACTTTGTTGAACAATTGGCAGAAAATGAAGTAGATGCAATTTTACATGCCGCCATCATGGGTGACTTCAGTGGGCGCATCGAAATACAGGGCAAAGAAGGCTTCTTTAAACAACTGGGTGAAGGACTTAACGAGCTTCTTGAAACCACTGAAAGTGGCCTCAATGATGTCCAACACCTGTTGGATGCTTTGTCACATCGCGACCTGACCGTAAAGATCAGCAATGACTATTCCGGCAGTTTCGAG
>JBBQCU010000461.1:0-3212 GCA_038319065.1 Methylococcales bacterium | reverse complement strand
ACAAGTGCATTGGATATTAGCCGCATTAATATAAAAGAGGCCGTAAAACGCGTATTGTCTTTTCCTGCGGTCGCCGATAAAAGTTTTCTCATACATATCGGAGACCGCTCAGTAACGGGATTGGTCGCGCGCGATCAAATGGTCGGCCCCTGGCAAGTACCGGTGGCCGATGTCGCGGTAACCGCATCAGGTTTTTATGCCCTGACAGGCGAGGCCATGGCGATGGGTGAACGGTCGCCGATTGCTGTCATTGATGCTCCGGCATCAGGCCGCATGGCGATAGGCGAGGCATTAACCAATCTCGCGTCAGCCCGCGTGGAATCGCTGAATAAAATTAAAATTTCCGCTAACTGGATGGCGGCGGCGGGTTTCAAGGGTGAAGATGCGGCATTGTTTGATACTGTTAAAGCGATCGGCATGGATTTATGCCCGGCGCTGGGTATTGCCATACCGGTAGGCAAAGATTCACTATCAATGAAAACCGTATGGAAAGATAACGCCGGTGAAAAAATCATGACAGCCCCATTGTCTTTGATTATCACTGCGTTTGCCCCCGTGATTGATGTTAGTAAAACCTTAACGCCTCAGTTATGCAATATCGAAAACAGTGTATTATTTTTAATTGATTTGGGTGCTGGTAAAAATCGTCTGGGTGGCTCGGTGTTGGCGCAAGTTTACAAGCAGCTTGGAAATGACTGTCCCGATTTGGACGATCCGGCTTTGTTAAAAACATTCTTCAATGCTATTCAGACGCTTAACAGCCAAGGAATGCTGCTGGCGTATCATGACCGTTCTGACGGCGGCTTATTAGCCACTGTATCTGAAATGATGTTTGCCGGCAGATTGGGAGTCTCCCTATCACTAGATAACCTGGGCGATGATGCCTTGTCTGCATTGTTTAATGAAGAACTGGGCGCTGTATTGCAAATTCGCGCTAGCGATTGTGATCATGTCGTTGGTTTATTGAATCAATCGGGATTGAAAGACTGCACTTTTTTCATAGGCAGCGTGCTGAAAGAACAGCAATTAACCATCAACTTTGAAAACGACGTTGTTTATTCAGCCAGCCGCGCCGAGTTGCAAGCCCTCTGGTCCGAAGTCAGTTACAGGATGCAGGCTTTGCGTGATAATCCTGAGTGCGCCAGACAACAGTTTGAGCGTATCATGGACGATAACGATCCGGGCTTGCATGTCTCCCTGACTTTTGACATTAATGAGGATGTGACTGCGCCGGTTTGGTCAGCGTCCAGGCCCAAAGTTGCCATATTGCGTGAGCAAGGCGTCAATGGTCATGTAGAAATGGCGGCTGCGTTTGATCGTGCCGGCTTTACCAGTGTCGACGTGCATATGACCGATATTATTCATGGACGGGTAAGTTTACGTGACTTTACCGGACTGGTTGCCTGCGGCGGTTTTTCTTATGGCGATGTACTCGGCGCGGGTGGCGGATGGGCCAAATCCATTCTTTTTAACCCACGCGCACGAAATGAATTCGCGGCATTCTTTCAACGGCCGGATACCTTCGGTTTAGGGGTTTGTAATGGTTGCCAGATGATGTCGGGATTGAAAGAAATCATTCCAGGGGCTGAATATTGGCCGCGTTTCATGCGAAACACATCAGAACAATTTGAAGCCCGGGTAGCAATGGTGGAAGTACAAGAGTCGCCCTCCATTTTGTTTAAGAATATGGAAGGCTCAAGAATGCCTGTTGCTGTTGCCCATGGTGAAGGCCGTGCTGAGTTTTCTAATGATCCTCGTATTGCTTTTGACGCGCAAGCCGTCGCCTTATGTTATGTTGACAATTACGGCGCTTTAACGACGGATTTTCCTGCCAACCCCAATGGCTCACCTTTGGGTATTACCGGCTTAACCACGAGCGATGGACGCTTCACTATTATGATGCCCCACCCAGAACGCTGTTTTAGAACGTTACAAAATTCATGGCATCCTGATGACTGGAGCGAGTATGGCGCGTGGATGCGAATGTTTAGAAATGCCAGGGTTTGGACACAAGGCTTAAAATGAAAATTACAAAGAGCAAGTAACTTTTTAGCCTTGCCCCTTTTCAAATCGCAGGCGGAATGACGAATGATTTCAACAAAAAATCGAAAAATTCTTCAATACAGCTTGGCTTTCATCGTCATTGTTGTGCTTATCGCAATGCCCGATGTCGTTATGGGATTATTGTTTGAGTTAGTCCATTTCTTCTTTGAGTTATTATTTATCGCATTCGAGTGGGTTGAATCCACCCTTGATAAACTCATCGAACACTTATTTCACACTGAACTCCACGAAACTCAAGTCATTGTCTTCTATGTGTTGGTAGGCATCGTTTTGTTACCTCTTTATTATCTATGGCGCATGCTGAAGCGCCTTTTTTTACGTCTTAAAGAATCCTTGCCGGCCACATTTTCACTATACAAAAATCGCACTACTCTTTTTTGGCAGGATTTGTCTCTAGTCGGCAAAATCAAATTGATTGCAATTACGGTAGTAGCAATTTACCTGGCTTCTTTTTTATTCATGTGATTTGTATTATGGTTAGCGAATTTATTAATTTTTCCGCTTCTCTCAAGGGTTTTCGACCACACCCATAATCGCTAAACAAAACGCCACGGATTCACAGATTAAACTTAGGATCCGCCCAATAGATAAGAAACATAGAACACTGATAACACTGATTTGGCTGATACACACTGAATAAATAAGGCTATTAGGAATTGAGAGTTGAAAAGTTAAAATTTTTGTTTTAACAAGGTTTATAAATAAGGCGACAACAGGCGAAAGAAATTGTTCCGCACCTGAATATAAAGTGAATAATGAGCACATGTAGCTTTTGACACTGTTTCTGACTTTAATTTCTTTTCATCAAAAATATGCGCTAAAGCGTCGTTCAGGGCACTATCATAGCATTCGAGGTTGATCTCGAAATTCAAAGCGAAGCTGCGAATATCCCAGTTGGCAGAACCGATGAAAGACCAGCAATCATCGACTAGAAAAAATTTGCTGTGCTCAAAGGGTGGAGCGCTTAGATAGATTTTTAGGCCGAATTTAAGAAGGTCGTTAAAATTGGCCTGCATTGCCCAGTTGAAAAAGGGAATGTTGTTTTTTCCGGGTACTATAAGCTGGACCTCAACACCACGCAAAGAGGCCGCCTGAAGGGCACAGATGATGGCATGATCTGGAATGAAATAAGGCGACATGATGCGAAT
>JBBQCU010000460.1:0-3214 GCA_038319065.1 Methylococcales bacterium | reverse complement strand
ACGAAAATGTACGAGAAGGCATTCGAACTATTGCCGAAAAATCCCGCCCGGCACTCATTACAATTTTGACTACCGGACTTGCAGAAACTCAAGGCGCCGACGTGCATCGCAATGTCAGGGAGTTTAAAGAAGCGCATCCGGAATTTGCCGATATAGCCGTGGTGGGTGTCAATACGCCTGATTTTACCGGCAGTGTTGAAACGGGTTTTGCAGCTACCCTAACGGAGATAATACGTGCGTTAGTGCCGGATGCGAAAGAGGCCGGCACAGTTCCAGGTAAACGCAAACGCCAGGTTAATGTCTTGGTCAATTACATGCTGACACCCGGCGACCTGGAAGGGCTTCGGGATATTTTTGAACAATTCCAGCTCAGACCTGTTTTTGTACCCGACATTTCGGATTCACTGGACGGTTGTCTCACTGATGAAGATTTTAGCCCTGTGACCATCGGCGGTACTCCACTGTCCGAGATGGCGACACTGGGCGATGCACTGGCAACGGTGGTTATAGGGCCATCGCTTATCAAAGCGGCTGAGTTGCTGGAAGAAAAAACCGGTGTGCCAACTTATAACCTGGATCATCTTTACGGCTTAAAAGCCAATGATGCACTGATTAGCGTTTTGGCTGAAATCAGTGGACAGGATGTGCCTGAACGGATTGAAAGGCAGCGCTCACAATTGCAGGATGCCATGCTGGATACGCATTTTATGTTGGGTCAATTACGGATTGCCATTGCTGCGGATGCGGATTTATTGAATGCGTTCGTTGATCTGGTTCAGGAAATGGGCGCGGAAGTGGTTGCCGCTGTCACGTCGTGCAATGTGCCGTTGTTAGCACGAATTCCGGTCGCCAGCATCAAAATCGGAGATCTTGAAGATATGGAAATCATTGGCAGGGCTAATAAGGTTCAACTGGTTATCGGCAACTCCCATGCGGTCGATACCGCTGAACGACTCGGCATGCCAATTTTAAGAGCTGGTTTTCCGCTATACGATATTATCGGCGGGTACCAGAAAACCTGGATTGGTTATCGCGGTTCTCGGCAGACGTTGTTTGATTTGGCCAATCTGGTCATCAATTATTCGCATGAAGAAATTCCGGTTTATCGTTCAGTCTATGCCCAAAAACCGGCCAGCGAACTTACCGGGCTTGATTTAAGTAAAGCGCTGTCATGTTATTAACCCGGCGTATGCACGTTGTGCAATCTACTGATAATAGGGGATTTATGGATACTGCAATAAAAGTAGCTTTTGCCACTACCGATATGGAAACGGTCAATCAGCATTTTGGTTCAGCCAAATCTTTCGCGCTCTATGCCGTCGATATGGAAAATTCCGAATTGCTGGAAGCCGCCCAGTTTGGCGAACTCAGTCAGGACGGCAATGAAGACAAACTGTCCGTCAAAATTGACTTGCTGGGCGGCTGTGCGGCGGTGTATTGCCAGGCCATTGGCGGCTCGGCTATCAACCAGTTAATCGTTAAAAATATACAACCCGTCAAAGTGCATGAAGGCAGCAAGATTAAAGACTTGATTGTCGATTTGCAGAATGAAATGAAAGCCGGGCCTTCGAATTGGCTGGCAAAAGCGATTAATCAAAATAAAGGTCCCGATCCTGAGCGCTTTAACAAGATGGAGGATGAAGGTTGGGATGAATGATATCCGCTCGTTCCCAAGAGGGAGTTTCATTGCGTCAAGTTATGAAAGAAAACCCCCTCTCCTTGCGGGAGAGGGCCGGGGTGAGGGGAATAAAAAATGAAAAGGCTTTTTTTATTTTCTCCTCATCCTAACCTTCTCCCAAGGGAGAAGGAACTAATTCGCTAACTTAATGGCACTGAATATCCAGCTTGAAACCAGCTAAACAAAATTTTTATTTAACGGAGAAAACAAGATGGCTACTGCTGAACTGGTCGTGCAAGAAGATGATGTCAATTTACAATCTGATATTGTAAAAGATTATATAAAACAATTACGTGCTATAGATACCTACGATACTTACGAAGGTTGGTCGGAAGCAAAAATTATTGACCCTGTTGTGTTAACTAAAGAACGCAAACAGAAAATCCCGGTAATCGGTGATCCGGAAGAAATAACCATTGCCCGTTTAAAAGCCTATTACAACTCATTGGCTACGTTGATTGAAAAAAAGTCCGGCTTAATGGCGGCACCTATGATTAATATTACCCATGAAGGTTTTGGCCGGGCGTTAATCATGGTTGGAAAATTGATCGTAGTCGACAAAATCCTGCGTGATACCCACCGCTTTGGCTTTTCAAGTCTGCAAGATCTGTGCGAAAAAAGCGACAAAGCGATTGAGCGTGCGCTCGGCTTAATCGAAAAATACCACAACGCCGCCACCGACTAAGGAGTAGCTCATGACCTCTGAAGAATTGAGAAAGTTGGAGAAGGAAGTCAAAAAAACCAAACGCCTGGCCAGCGAGCAGGCTATGGAATTGCATGACCTGATTGAAGACCGTTTGCCTGATGCTTACGGTGAGCTTATGGGGATTGCACAAGCGACCTATGATGCCTGTAAAGCATGGGATGAAGCAAATCAAAAACTGAATGCTGCTCAAGCTGAAGCGGCTTGACAGGGAGATTATCATGGCTCAATTTGTAACCGGCGTAACCTTTGGCGGCACGGAATGGACACCTGCTTATGTGACTGACATCAATCAAATGACCTGCATAGGTTGCGGACGTTGTTTTAAAGTTTGTCCTCGCGATGTTTTCGATTTAGTGGAAAAAGCTGAAGCCCTTGATCCCGATGACTTTGATGATGATTACGGCGATTTTGAAGACGATGATGACAACAGCATGGTCATGAGTATAAAGAATGCCCTTGATTGTATCGGCTGCGAAGCTTGCTCCAAAGTGTGCCCAAAAGATTGTTTTACCCACGAACATAAACAAGCTGCTTAGTAACTATTTATTGATGTTTTGTTGCCACAGATTCACAGATTATAAAATGACTTTTGAAGAACCTATTCAGCGAATCTCAAAACCTGAAATTCGTTAAGAGCTTGCTCCCTCTCCTGATGGAGAGGGATTATTGTGCTTCGCGCTGAATAATAACTAATAGTTTATAAATTTAATCTGTGAATCTGTGGCGATGTATTTTTACTGCTGAGTAGCTACACTGTTTAAACTTTATAAGGATCACGATCATGCCCAGACCAGAAAAACATGTATTTGTTTGTACTCAAAACCGGCCGC